>JAUYSF010000420.1 GCA_030696435.1 Desulfoprunum sp.
CATAAATACGTAGGTACTGCTGAAACTTTCAAACACCATTTTTCCTCTGCCGGAATCTGGGCAGCGCGCCAAACACCGTCCAGCAGGCTACTCGATTAGATGGCAAATGTCTCGGCCAGACAGGCTGCCGCCAGCCCTGCCCTGTTTTCAGGCACAACAAGATAGACGCTGGTGCCCGAACAACCAGCCGCCAAAATGGGGATATCGGCGTTGTGCAGAGGTGCCAAGGCCGCCTCGGCAATGCCGTAACGATCCTGAAAATGTGGGCCATGCAGATATATGAGCTCCACAGGTGCAACCGTGTGCAGAGAGGTTGCATCTTCGCCCTCGATCCCTTTTTCCAGCAGTCGGCCCACCTCCTGGCCATCCTCTTCAAGCAGGAGGCAAAGCCGCATGGTCGAGGCGGCAAGGGTTTGCAGGTTAACCAGCTCAAAGCCCCGGCCGGTTTCCTCCAAAAAGGCGATCTGCCCGCCCCAGTATGCCAGCCTGTCAACGGGAAAGATCACGGTATACAGAGAGAGCCCGGTCTGCTTACTCAGGCCATAGACCCGGATTTTCGGTTCCCAATAGACGGCGATTGTTTCCATTGTTTATCTCTGAGGAGTCTTGAGAGTCAAAGGCTGATCTGCCTGACGCAAAACTCAGGACGAAAAGGGGCATGATTATGCGGTAACTCGACGATTTTCTCGAGCACCTCCACCGCCTGATCGAGGAGCACAAAATCGATATTGATGGCCAGGGCGGATATCGAGGTGCACAGACTGTGGATACTCATTCCCGACTGCCCCAGTATCTCAACCACACGACCGAGCAACGCCAGACTTCTGCGGTGCGGGAAGAGTGTCAGAGTGCCGACGCCGTGGATGATTTGCAACTGATCACGAACAGATACACCGCTCCGAAACTGCGGATGCTCCGTGTCGCACGGCATAGCATTGGCAGCCAGCAGCATTTCAACCTGGTTAACGTCACCGGCAGCTACACAAAATGTGCTGAGGGTTCCACCATCTGCAGAACAGGCGCACAAAAATGGCAGATTTATCCTGCGCTCGGTGAGGCATCTGAGAAGATCAGCGAGTGACCTGTCGGCAGGCGAAAGGGCATGGTGAGTATATTGGACAAGTTCCGGGCTGAACTTGATTCCGCCGATTCCGATCTTCATTTCGCCGGTCTCATTACAATAAGCGTCCACTCGTCACAGGCCAAGAAAGAAATGAGGGGATCCTCCGGAGAAATCCGGAGGATCAAGAGCAGTATTCTTTACAGACTATCCTGGACTATTTCGACCAGTTTGTCCATATCGATCGGTTTTGCGATGAAATCATCGGCCAGGGTGGTCTTGCCGCCCATATGGGTATAGTTTGTCGAGGAGATTGCATCGGTGACAGCAGTCAGGAGTATGATGACAATAGCCTTATATTCCTCTGATTTTTTCAGCTCATCACACAGAGTGTAGCCATCCTTTCTCGGCATCATCACATCGAGAATAATCAAGGCCGGACGTTCTTCCTTAATTTTGGCCATGGCCTCAACGCCATCGTAGGCCTTGGCGACCCTGAAATTCTTGCTCTCCAGTTTCATGGCGACCATTTCCACCAGATCCGTATCATCATCCACCACCAGTATGAGTTTTTTGTCACTCATGAGTCAATCCCTCCTCGGACATTATTGGAATTATTTCTTCGAGTTGCCTATACCTGCGGTCTGGGCAGCAGTCCTGCTCGTTCGACGATTTCTTTGACCTTTTCTTCCCAGTCGATGGCCATGATGTGAAATCCGGCAACACCCTCTACTTTTTTGAGACGTTCCATGGTTTCGACACAGATTGCGACCCCTTCTTCCGGTTGTTTTTCCTTGGGAACCGAGGCCATCCGGTCGACAATTTCCTGGGGCACATCCATGCCCGGCACCTTAGTTTTCATATAACGGGCCGCACCCACCGATTTGATCGGGGTAACACCGGCCAGGATATAACACTTCTTGTGCAGTCCCCTGGCGCAGACCCCTTCCATCCATTTTTCAAACTTGTCGACGTTGAAGATGCACTGGGTCTGGATGAAATCGGCACCGGCGGCTATTTTTTTGGCCAGGCGCAGGACCCGCAGTTCAAAGGGATCGGCGAAGGGATTGGCGGCAGCGCCGATGAACATCTTCGGTGCACCCTTAATCTCGGCCCCGCCCTGAAATTTACTCTCGTCGCGCATCGCCTTGACCATCTGGATGAGCTGGATGGAATCGATGTCATGGACATTCATCGCCATCGGATGATCGCCGAACTTGGTGTGATCGCCCGACAGACAGAGCATCGTGTCAATCCCGAGCGAGTACGCCCCGAGGATATCGGCCTGCATGGCCAGACGATTGCGGTCACGAGTGACCATCTGGAAGAGCGGATTCAACCCTTCCTGTTTCAAGATGACAGATGCGGCCAGGCTCGACATCCGCACCATCGCCGTCTGATTATCGGTGACATTGACTGCATCGACTATCCCCAAGAGATGTCTGCCTTTCTCCCGCACTTTATCGGGCATGGCCCCGCGCGGCGGACCGCATTCGGATGTCACTGCCAGGTGGCCTGCGGCCAGCACCTTTTCCAATCTGCTTTCAGTCTTCATTCTGCCAAGTCCTCTCTGATGATCTTTCTCGGGCCACTGCCTCCACCCGGTCGCCAGTCCTTTGCCGGCATGATTTCGACAAAGCGCTCCTCCTGTCCGAGCTCTTTCAACCTCTCCCAGATCAGGGCCCAGGCACAATCCACGTCCTCACCGATCTCACAGTGGCCGCCGGTAGAACCGCCGCAGGGACCGTTCATCAGCTGTTTTGCGCACCTGGCGATGGGACAGACGCCACCGGTTTTGCCAAGCAGACAATCACCGCAACCCTGACAGCGCTCGGCCCAGACGCCCTGCCTCTCGGAGGCCCCCATGAACTTGGTGTTCACCGCCGGAAAGACCGGTTTACCCTTGAAGCGCCGGGCAAGTTCCTGGACTCCGCAGCCGCAGGCCATGGACATGATGGCGTCTACGCCGTCGATCATTGATACAAGTTCATCAACATATTCCGGATCGCATTGGCGCTCCAGGGTATGTTCACGGATTTCGATGGCGGAGCCACTCTTGAGCAGGGCCATATGCAGGCCTGAGGCCAGCAGACCGACCTCTTTACGACCACCGGCCGCGCAGACCGTCACACATTCGTTGCAGCCGACCAGGAGAATGCGTTTATAGGGTCTGACATATTCGATGAGTTCTTCCAGGGGTTTTCGTTCAGCAGTGATCATTGTGGTTCACTCTCCTCTCGTTGTATTCCGTCAAGGCGCAGACGCCCTTTTTTACAGGCTGATGGCCGCATGAATCGGGCTGGGGCCAAGCTTTCGGATTTTCTCTGTTATTTCTGTGGCTACCTGGGCAAACCGATAGCCCATGCCGGCCGACATCATGACCATCTCAAGCCGCTCTCGTTCTATGCCGATCTCGTCCATGTATTTCTGGACATATTCGACGAGGCGCACGGCCCGGCTGTTGCCGTTCTTGAAATGGCAGTCTCCTTCCAGGCAACCCGCCACATAGACGCCATCGGCGCCTTTTTCAAAGGCCTTGACGATATGCAGGGCATCGACCTTGCTCGAACAGGGCACCCGGATGATCTTGACGTTAGCGGGATAGGACAGCCTCTGGCTTCCTGCCATATCGGCAGCCGTATAGGCACAGTAATGACAGCAGAAGGCCACTATGACCGGTTCGAAATTGTCCATTAGGCGATATTCCTTTCAAAAAGTTCTTCCAGTTTGGCGATGATTCGATCGTCTTCAAACTGCATGAGCTGAATGGCCTTTGCCGGGCAGGCCGAGGCGCACATGCCGCAGCCATGGCACTTGGCCGGATCAATTTCAGAATAGCCGTCGGCGTTGATGAAGGGGATGCCGAACGGGCAGGACCGCACACAGATCAGGCAGGCTGCACAGATGTTTTTGTCAACCCTGGCCGCAGCAGCCCCAAGGTTTATCGAGTCCTTGGCCAGCATAGTCCTGGCCCGCGAGGCCACAGCCAAGGCCTGGGCGACACTCTCCCTGATGGTCTTGGGACTATGGGCCGTACCGGCCACAAAAAAGCCGGGGATCGGCAGGTCCACCGGACGCAGCTTGACGTGGTCCTCAAGAAAATAGCCGTCGCCGGTGCGTGGCAGCTTGAAGATCCTTGCTAGCTCGTCGTTGGAATCCTCATCGGCCACCAGACCGGTACTTAGGCAGAGGCAATTGGCAGTGACGGTGATCTGGCGGCCGAGGATCGGATCGGTGAAGGTGACATTCACCATCTGGTCAGTTGCTTCAACCTTCGGTGGATTTTCCAGAGTGTAGCGACTGAAGATGACTCCCAGCTCACGGGCCTTCAGGTAATACTCCTCCTGGAAACCGTAGGTCCGCATATCCCGGTAGAGGACAAAGATGCGGGCGTCGGGGTTGATCTCTTTTATGTGCAAGGCATTTTTCACGGCATTCTGGCAGCAGATGCGTGAACAGTTGGGATTGTCCGGGGTCCGGGAGCCGACACACTGGATCATCACGACATTGTCCCAGGCTTTTACGGTCCCCGGCTGATCTTCGATGAGGGTCTGCAGCTCACGCTGGGTTGAGACTGCCTCGCATTCATCGAGCAGGTAGAGACTGGGGCGGTTGGGCAGGGCCCCGGTGGCCAGGATAGTGACCCCGTGTTCGATCTGGCGGTAGAACATCTGCTTGCCGGTCTGCATGCCGGTCTTGAACATGCCCGGCATACCGCTGTGGTCAACAATGATGGCCCTGGTAATCACCTGGATATTGTCGTGGGATTCGGTGCGGAGGACGAGATCCTTGACAAAGGCCTGGACATCGCCCCCTTCGAGGGTTCGTCTGAGGCTGGTCGCAAGACCGCCGAGACCGGCCGATTTTTCAACCAGATAAACCTTCAGGCCTTGATTGGCGAGCTGCAGGGCCGTGGTCATGCCGGTGATACCCCCGCCGACGATCAGGACATTCTTATTCATCGGCAGGCTGTGATCGGCCAGCGGTTGGGCGCGAACCACACTGCCGACCGCCATTTTGATCAGATCCTTGGCCTTTTCCGTGGCCCTTTGGGGCCGGTTGGCGTGAACCCAGGTGACCTGATCGCGGATATTGGCAACCTCGACGAGATACTTGTTGAGACCGGCCCGGCGGATGACCTCCTGAAACTTGGCCTCATGGGTCCGGGGCGAACATCCGCCAATCACCACCCGGTTAAGCCGCTCAGCCTTGATGGTCTCTTGGATCTGCTGCATCGATTCGCGACTGCAGCCATGCCCTTTCAACTCGGCAACGGCGACATGGGGCAGGGTCCCGGCATACTCAGCCAGGGCGGCGGCATCGACCACACCACCGATATTCTCGCCGCAATCGCAGATAAAGACCCCGACTCGAGGTTCTTCGCCGACTACCCCGGTTTCCAGCGGCAGGGGTTCCTGCTCGCGCTCGACCTTCTCCATCACAGGCCCGAGATCGCTGCCGGCCATACAGGCCGCGGCACTAGCCTGGACCATGGTCTCAGGGATGTCTTTCGGGCTCTGGATAACGCCTGCGACATAGATGCCAGGCACTGAGGTAACCACCGGATTGAAACCGTCTGTTTTCGGAAAACTGTCGGCATTGAGCTCAAGCCCCATTTTCAGGGCAAGCTCTTTGACATCATCGGCGACCCGGAAACCGGTGGACAGCACCACCATATCAAATTCTTCGGTCAGGTTGGCGCCGCCCTCCTCGGCACTGTAAGTCAGGGTTAGATTCTCCTTCCCGTGCTCCCGCAGGATACTGTGCGGTCGACTGCGAACAAAACGCACCCCAAACTCGTTCTTGGCCCGGAGATAGTAGAGTTCGTAATCTTTACCCATGGTCCGCATGTCAATAAAGAAGATCGTCGTTTCGATATCGTCCTGAAATCGCTCCTTGGTGACGATGGCCTCTTTCAGGGCAAACATGCAACAGGCGCTCGAACAGTACTGGCCGGCGCCCTTCTGCAATCCCCGCGAGCCGATACACTGGATCCAGGCGACCTTCTTGGGCTGTTGGCCGTTCGAGGGACGCACGAGCTGGCCCATAGTCGGACCCGAGGCCGAGAGGATGCGTTCGTACTCCAGACTGGTCACCACATCGGCCTGGGTTGCGTAGCCGAGATAATCGAGATGGCTCGGATCGAACAGGGCACCACCCGGCGAGAAGACAATCGAGCCGCAGTGCACCTCGCGCTTGCGGCCCATGTCGTCGGGGTTTATGGCCCCGGCCGGACAGGACTTCATCAGGGCCTCGACATCCGTGCACTTGGCCAGATCGATGGAAAAAGCCTGGGGGGTGGCCTGGGGATAGCGCATACAGGTGGGGGCGCGGTGATCGAGGCCCGGCGTGAAGCGGACGCACTCGGGGTATGCTTTATGGCATTCGCCGCAGGCCGTACATTTTTCCAGATTGATATAACGAGGAGCAGTCTCCAGCAGAACCGTGAAGTTGCCTTTTTCGCCTCTGACATCCTTGACCGTGGTCATGGTCAGCAGTTCAATAAACTCCTGACGACTACTCTCTGAGAGATTGGGTGAGAGGGTGCAAAGATCACAGTTATTGGTCGGAAAGGTCCGGTCCAGCTGGGTCATCAGGCCGCCAATAGCATAGGCCTTGTCGACCAAGATGACATTTTTTTCGGCCTCGGCCAGATCGAGGGCCGTCCGTATGCCACCCATGCCACCGCCGATGACCAGAACCTTATTGTTGTACTGAGGTTGTATGTTTTGCATAGCTCTTTCTTCTTTACACCGGTTGCCAGGTTTTGAGACCTGTTCCAGTCATCGTTTTTTTTACGAATTACCGCCAGGTTTCAGCCGTTAGAGGCCTGCGATATCGAGAATTGCCGGCAGCTTGTGCTCCCAGCCCAGGGTCTGGATGAGCACACCCTGGGTCATGGTTTTCAGGGCGGCGATGGTCTCACCGGCGATCAGGATGCCCTCCTGCTCACGATCCGGCGATTTTCTGATCCGCCTGATGAGCTCCTCGGAGATATGGGCACCCGGTTCGCTGTTGGCGATGTACTGGGCAATTGCCAGTGATTTCAGGAGAAAAACGGTGGGGATGACAGGTACGCCCAGCTCTTTCACCTTTGTCAGGAACGAGCCGAAATGCTGGAGGTCAAAGACCGGCGGGGTAATGATGAACCGGGCACCGGCTGCCACTTTGGCACGGGCCGCCACCAATTCTTCCGCCATCCCGGCCTCATCGGCGTAGGCGGCGATACTGCAGCCCGTGGTGAAACTCGGTATGCCATCGAGATCGAAGCCGGCCAGATCCTTACCGCTCTGCAGCAGGCCAATGGCCTTGATCAGACCGATTTCATCGAGATCGTCGACGGGTTTGGCGTCGCTGTGATCGCCTTGGCTCATGTCTTCGCTGTGCACCACGATCAGGTTCTGGATGCCCAGCACATGGGCGGCGAGGATGTCACCCTGGAGGGCCATGCGGTTGCGGTCGCGACAGTAGACGTGCATGATCGTCTCAACGCCCTGCTGCTGCATCAGGACACCACCGGCCAGGGCACTCATGCGCATGATGCCGTTGTCCATATCGGGCACCACGACCGCATCCACCCTCCCCTTGATCCGTCGCGCATCAGTTACCAGCCTCGATATGTTCACCCCTTTGGGGGTATGCATCTCGGCCAGGACCACAAATTCGTTTGCCTGCAATCTCTTCTGAAAACTCATACGCTTTTTCTCTCTCCGGATACCAGCATCATAGATTCGGGTTTTCCCTGTATTGTACCAACGCTCTGATTACAGGGCTGTTTCAGGATGAAAAACGTTTACCTCTTTGAGATCGTCTCCCAGGTAGGCTCGCTCGTTGGGTCCGAGGATGCCGAGTGAGAGACAGATCAGCGTCCAGATATGCACGGTGCTGAAGGCGCCACCAAAATGATGGCCGATATCGTGCACCTGGGCATGGCAGTTGTGGCAGCCGGTGATACAGTAATCGGCACCGGTGGCCATGATCTGGTTGAATTTGATCTTGCCGTACTGCCGACGCTCCTCGGTATGCCCGGACTGCAGGAAGCCACCACCACCACCGCAGCAGTAATTGTTCGATTTGTTCGGTGTCATTTCGATGACGTTTTCCTTGCCAACCACCGATTCGATGACAAAGCGGAGGTCGTCTGCGACCGCGTCGCCAAAGCCTTTACGAACGATCTGGCAGGGATCCTGGATCGTGAAGGTGACGCCAAGCTCTTTGTTCCAGTCGGAATTGACCTTCAAGCGCCCTTCCCGTATCCATTTAGCGTAATACTGATAGATTGACGCTACTTCAAAGTTGTGCTCGATGTTGAACTTTTTCAGCCCGGCCCGGACTGAGAAGGTGATGTGTCCTCACTCAGTGTTGAGGAAGACCTTGTTCCCCAACTGGTTGGCCTGGTTGGCCGAGACCCGGGTCACATGCTCCCAGCTGTCATTGTCGGCCAGGAACAGGCAGTAGTTCTCCGCCGCCCAGCCCTTGCTGCCGTAGGTCCAGTCGACCCCGGCCAGGTGGAGGATCTTCCACAACGGGACCAGTTCATCCGGCTCAGTGACCGGCTCGCGGGAATTCTGATTAAGGAAGAAGTGGGCGCCCTGTTTATCAATCGGCGCGACCATGTCTTTGAATTCGGGCTGGGACTCGCGGTACTCCTCAAGGACATCCTGGACGACAAAGATAAAGTCATCGGGAGCCGTGCCCATGGCGCTGTTGGAATCGTTGCGCAGGGCCATATCGCAGGAATTGCGGATGCCGCTGGGGCGTTTGTCTCTGGGCCATGTGGCCCTGGCATTATATACCAGCTGCGGGATGTCGATCTTCATGGGACAGACATACACACAACGCTGGCACATGGTGCACATCCAGACCCAAGGGGTGGTGGTCACCTCCTCGTCCAGACCCATCGCACACATGCGCAGGAATTTACGCGGATCCATATCCGCCAGACCGGTCGCCGGGCAACCTGAAACACAGGCGCCGCAGGTCAGGCAGAGATTGAGATTGCCCCCTTCGGGAATGATCTCCTTGACCGTGTCGATGAATGAACTGTTCTTTTTTCCTTTGATCGTAATGCTGCTTTCCGGCATGGATATATCCTTTTTCCCTCTCCAGGTCTGTTGTGTTGAGAAATTATATACCATCTCCTTGACCCAAATACCCTGTCAGGAGTTGCGGTCACGCAGGTCGTTTGCGTATCCGCACCTTAAAAAAATCATGTCCATCCTCGCTGCCGTCACCGTCCAGCACATCGTACGTGGCCTCCGGCAGGACCTTCAGGAGGTCTACTCGCGTATCCGGATCCGACCCCCGTATTTCCAGAATCTGCAACGGCTTCATGCGGGAGAAGATCTCCGTCATCTTCAGGAGCGAGATCGATGAAAACGTATTCCTGAAGTCCAATAGTATGTCTGCTTCGCCAGCCAATTTTGTTGTGCTCCTCCATAATGGTAACCACAGAACTAGAGCAACAATCAGGCCATTCTGTGAGGGGAAAAATATAATCGCCCACAAAAGAGAGCTTTGCTATGCATTCCCCTTTGTTAGAGGTTGTAAGGAAAAAATTAGGGTGATTGAAAAACGCTGGAAAGATGAGTAGAGTGGTCGGGTACGTGCTAAACTGTTAAAACAGTTATTCTTTACAGGTGTTAAGGTTTAACAGGAGATAGAGCATGACCGGTCGGGAGCTTGACGGATACTGGAAAACAGTGGTGAACACTCTGCGCGACGGCATCATGATCGTCAATACGCGCGGCGCCATCGTCTCCGTCAACCAGGCCTTTGAGCACATCACCGGCTATGCCCGGGAAGAACTCATCGGCAAGACCTGCGAAATCCTCCACTGCGAGGCCTGCAATGAGGCCATCGCCAAGGGAGAAGGCCACTGGTGCACCCTGTATCGCTCCGGTAAAACAGAACAACGGCAATGCCGGATCCGCCGCAAAGACGGCACCATGATCCACACCCTGAAAAACGCCGCCATCCTCCGGGATGCCGAAGGCAATGTATTAGGAGCGGTGGAGACCCTGGCCGATCTCTCGGAGATCACCGAGAAGAACAACCAGCTGGAGGCCTTCAGAAAGCAGCTCCATTCCGAAGACGAATTCCATGGTCTTGTCGGCAGTTCAGCCCCCATGCAGCAGGTTTTCGACATGATCGAGAACGCCGCCGGATCAGACGCGCCGGTGATCATTTACGGCGAGAGCGGCACCGGCAAAGAGCTGGTCAGCCGGGCCATCCACGACATCGGCATGCGCAAGAAGCAACCCTTCGTCAAAGTCAACTGTGCGAGTCTGGCCGAATCCCTGCTCGAAAGTGAACTCTTCGGCCATGTGCGCGGGGCCTATACCGGGGCCTATAAGGATCGGGTCGGTCGTTTTGAGATGGCCAACAAAGGGGATATCTTTCTCGATGAGATTGGCGATCTGCCCATCCCCACCCAAACAAAACTGCTGCGGGTCATGGAAGAGAAGGTGGTTGAACGAGTCGGCTCAAGCAGCCCTATCGCCACGGATGTAAGGATCATTTCCGCCACCAACAAGGACCTAATGCAGTTGGTGGAGCAGGGTGATTACCGCAAGGATTTCTATTTCAGAATCAATGTCATTCCTATCTTTCTCCCGCCGCTGCGCAACCGGGTCGGTGATATCCCTCTGTTGGCCGAGCGGTTTTTTCAAAAGATGCGCCTGAAAAGCGGCAAGGCCATCGCCGGTATCAGTAAGGAAACCATGGAAATCCTGATCAACCACAGCTGGCCGGGTAATGTCAGGGAACTCAAGGGGGCCTTCGAATACGCCTTTGTCACCTGCCACGAGGAGATGATTCAGCCCTGCCATCTCCCCGAGACAATACTGCGTCCCAAGGTTGCCCAGATCGCCCCTAAGCGCAATGCCTTCAACGTGCAGGAGATTGAAAAGCAGGAATTACTGGAAGTCCTTGAACGAACCGGCGGCAATCAGTCAAAGGCGGCCGAGATCCTCGGTGTCTCACGGGTTACCATCTGGAACCGGATGAAACGCTACGGGATTGATGCCAAACGGATGATTGAGGTCCGGTAGGGCCCATGGAACATGGTATAGCATAGCCGCAATGAAGCTTGATTTGGAAATGGAACCAAGACAGTATCAGACACTTTATCAGGAGGAAAAACGATGTTGAACTCTTTGCACACCCACATGAAAACCATTCTGCTGGCCCTTACAGGTGCGGCAATTCTGGCGGCATGCGGTACCCCGGCAGGCAATATCGAGAATGGGCAGCGCTGGTATACCATGTACAACTGCTCGGCTTGTCACGGTAAAAACGCCAACGACGGCAGGGCGATGGCTATCAGGAATCTGAATATGGGTTTTACAAATTTCGAGCATATCCTGAGAAAACCCTACTCACCGAGCATGCCGGCGTTTTCCGAGCAGAAACTCGCCAAACAGGATGCCGCCGATATCTACGCCTGGCTCAAGAGTCTCAAATAACTCAGTTCGTCATCAGGCCCTCTCGGGCGATATTTCTCATCCAGAGGATGAAAAAGACATGCCAAGAGAGAAATAATGTTTACTCTTTTGGCATGGGAGGCAGAAAAAATCAGCATCTTCTCGCCCATACCACGTTAAGAACAATTGGCTGCATTTATCATTCTCACAAAGGAGAAAGGTATGATTGAAAGTCTCTATGCACTCCTCGAAAAAGTTGGTTTCAATCACCCTCTGCACCCGATGCTGACCCACGTGCCGATGGGCATGATCATCGGCGCGGTGGTCTTTTCCATGATAGGCCTGAAGTGGAAGAACCAACACCTCGGCCAAACAGCCTATCACTGTTCCTTGCTGGCCCTTCTGGCCATCGTCCCGGTCATCGTGGCGGGCCTATTGGACTGGCAGCATCTGATGGCAGGTTCCTGGAATATATTCATCATTGTCAAGATGATCCTCGCCGTTATCCTGACCCTGCTCCTCGCCCTCTCTGTGGTGCTCAAGCATAAGGGGGCCGAGCCGAAGCCCCTCTTCATCGTCTATCTCCTCTGCCTGGCTTGTGCCGGTGGCCTTGGCTTTTCAGGGGGAGAGTTGGTCTACGGCGGCTGAGACCGTCGAGCTCAAAAATGACAGGAGACTCACCGAGGGTTTCCTGTCGTCCCCCGCTCT
>JAUYSF010000233.1 GCA_030696435.1 Desulfoprunum sp.
TTTCGGCCCAAATCAAGGCACTGGAGGAAGAATTCGGGGTGCCGCTCTTTGATCGACTGGGCAAGAAGGTGGTGCTCACTGAGGCTGGCGAGTCGCTGATGCAGTATGCCGAGAAGATGCTTGCTATTGAGGAGGAGACCAGGGCTGGTGTCTCGGCCTGTCAGGAGCCGAAGGGGACGATTTCATTACGGATTCCCGAGAGTGTCGGGACCTGCCTGCTGCCGGAGGCCTTCCGCGAATTTCACCGATCCTACCCGAACATCAGCCTTGATATCAGCAACTGCGCCTTCCATACCCTGAAACAGGAGTTCAAGACCGGCATCACCGATCTCGCCTTTCTTATCTCCGATTCGGTGACGGCAGCTGAACTTGTCGTCGAGGCGCGCGGGTTTCTCTGGATCGTCGCGGTCTGTGCCCCGGAGCATAGAGCGGCGGGAAAGGCGACCTTTGACCTGGGCGATTTCGCCGGTGAGACGATCCTGCTTTCCAAGCAGGACTGCAGCTATAAGATGGGTTTTGACCGGGAACTCACCGAGCAGGACGTCAGGCCAGCTGCCAGGATGGAGATGACCAGCGTCGGCACGATCAAGCAGTGCATTATTCAGGGCGTGGGGATCGCCATCCTGCCGGAGATATCAATCAGAGATGAGAGGGCGGCGGGCCGTGTGCATGTCCTGCCCTGGGAGGATGGCGGTCGCGAGCAGGCCATCCTCATGCTCTGGCATAAAGATAAATGGATTTTTCCGGCCCTTCGTGCTTTTATGGATGCGGCGCGAAGCAGCGTGCAGAGGCTGACTGCTTCGTCGTGAGTCGCTTTCACCCCGACGGCAACAGGAACGCTCTGAATTTACTAAAGAAAATATCTCAAATCGCTTGGCAGCACAATCCCTTTCAGCCCTTGATAACGGCCAGTGGCCGCAATCTGGTGACGACCTCGACCAGATCCCGCTGAAACCGCATGACCTCTTCAATATCCTTATAGGCCCCGGCGGCCTCTTCCAGATCCCGTCTGCCTCGGATGGCATGGAGGATCTGCTGGGATTCCAGCATCCTGATCTCGGTCTGCAGATCGAGCTGCCGCTGGGCCTGCTTGCGTCCCAGCCTTCTCCCGGCCCCGTGCGAGCAGGAGGTGAAACTCTCCGCATTGCCCATACCCCTGACGATATAACTGGCGGTCCCCTGTGAGCCGGGAATGATGCCGGTCTCTCCGAGTCCGGCCCTGGTCGCCCCTTTACGGTGCACCAGGACCTCCTTGTGGAAGTGCTTCTCAAAGGCCGCGTAGTTATGGGCGACATCGATAACGTCACCGAAATGGACCGGGGTGCAGAACTGCTGGACGATATCTTCGATGGTCTCAAGCATCAGCCGTCTGTTGGCCTTGGCGAATTGTACGCAGTAGCGCATCTCATGGAGATAGCGCTTGCCAACCTCGGAGGCCAGCGGCAGGGAAGCCAGCTGTCGGTCGGCGCCGGCATCTTTGCCATGTCTTCTATTATAGCCGATGGCCAGGTCGTTGTAGTGGTTGGCCACCCGGTAACCGATATTGCGGCTGCCGGAGTGGATCATGATCCAGATATGGCTATCGTCAGCCTGCTGGAATTCAATAAAATGATTGCCGCCACCGAGGGTGCCGATCTGGGTGAGGGCGCTGTCGAATTCCTTGTTGACGATTGGCAGTTCCCCGATGTCGAGGCCTTTTGCCGGTTCGGGCATGAGGTGGGCGGGGCGTTTGCTGCGGTGGTGGTTGAAGCCGAGCGGGACGGAGCTACGGATGGCCCCCAGGATATTCTTCAGGATCTCATGATCGATGACGGTCAGCGAGGTGGGGACGGCACAGACCCCGCAGCCGATATCGACCCCGACGGCGTTGGGGATCACCGCCCCCGTCGTCGCAACCACCCCGCCTATCGGCATGCCGTAGCCAATATGGGCATCGGGCATGATGGCCACATGGCTGTGGATGAAGTCCAGGTTGGCGAGATTCTTGGCCTGGGTCAGGGTATCCGCATCGATATCTGTCAGCCAGAGTTTGATGGGGTGTTTTTCCGTGTTGATCGTCTTTTCCATAGCCGTGTTTTTAAAACCCCTTAATCAGGAGGGCTACGCCAAAAAACCAGAAATGAGAAATATTAACCGTGATGGCGTCGTAAAAAGCCCGATCTCCTTCGTTGTAGGTTTTTGGCAGGCCCTTGACATACTATGCGTATAGTCGAGAGCCTGCCAAAAACACTACGCCTTGGATATCGAACTTTTTATCTAGCCATCTGTGATCTTTGTGGCGACTTTTTACGAGTTTATCAACCGTGACACAGAATATTGAGCACTCCCAAAAAAGAACCTATCTTCTTCTTATCATTCATTCATTTGGTGTGGGCTTTTTCATTCTGTGGCCGGGTTTGGCTAGAATTTCCAGGTAGAATGAGTCCAACTGCTGCTCTTCGGCGTGATCAATATATTTGTTAATTTCAGACAAGTGGATCTCCTTCGCTTCTTCCTCCGTATTGCCAAATTTGCAGTCGAAATCCCAAAAGTCGACACCCTCTGGTAGCTTTTTATTACGCTCTCTCTTGATGTATTTTTTAACATCATGCCTTACAGCTTCGACAAGCCTGTCTTTTTTGATTTTTGGGTGGGTAATTTTAAATGTTTTCTTCATGTTTATCCTCAAATACAGTTTTGAATATTACGTAGTCGATCACTGCAATTCTGCGTAACTGTTGTAGATTGTAAAAAATATAGCGAGTGAAAGGGTAAAAATCTTTCTCCTTACTGATCCTTATACAGCACAGATACAGATAATCATACTCACGATGGGAGGTTTCAGCAAAACCTGGCCTGAAAAAATATCTCATCTGTCGATCTCTTCTATTTGATTGTCACCATAAAAACATCTCGATGTGTCGCCTGGAAGAGAAGCTAGGAGCCTGTCGGATTATGCCCTTTCTCCCCATCTCTGCGTTATTTTCGAAAATCAATGCTCGCAATATCAACTATATGACTGCGCTTAATTTTCGAAAATGCCTTGATCTGAGAAAAAATTGCTATAATCCGACAGACTCCTAGACGGGCTATTCTCCATACATTTCTGTGATGATTCGCCGTAACTGGGAGGCCTCATTGTTGGAGAGCTG
>JAUYSF010000253.1 GCA_030696435.1 Desulfoprunum sp.
CCAAGATTGCTATGCTGTTCGAGAAAGAGAGGTAGGAGAGAGACCATGATGCCCTGCAGCCCCATGATCTTCACTAGAGCGATCAGCCTGTTTGACTCAAGAGACAGAAGCACCGAAAGAAGGATAGTGACCAGAATAGCATCGGCATAATTGATCATTGCACAAATCCCATGGTAAGAATTGCGGCAAAAAACACCAGGGTAAAAGATGTCAGGATATACTTGGGCACAAGATTCATCTTAAAACGTGCCATGGTCGACTCTGTTATGCCGACGGCAATATACATCACAGTCAGGACGCAGTAGAACAGCAGCCCGTTTTCGAGCCCACCGGCCAGGCTGGAAGGCAGCAGGAGATGGGTGATAAAGGTACAATAGAAAAAGAGTTTGTAGAAGGCTGCCAGCTCAATGAGGGCAAGGTCCGGTCCGCTGTGATCAAGGATCATTACCTCATGGATCATGGTCAGCTCAAGATGGGTTTGCGGATCATCAACCGGCACCCTCGAGTTTTCGGTCAGCAGTACCATAAACATGGCAACAATGACCAGGATCAGCAGAGCGCCCCCCGGTCCTGCCAGTGATATGGCTTGAGCACCATAAAAATAATCAGCAAAACTGAGTGAACCGTTTAAGCGGAAAAAAATGATGAGGACAGTAAAGATAGTCGCCTCGGCCAGGGTCGAGAAAAAGGCCTCGCGGGCGGCCCCCATGCCCTCAAAGGGTGAGGCGGTATCAAGGGCGGCTGCGATGGTAAAAAAACGTCCGATCCCCATAATATAGAAGAGAACAATGACATCGCCATAAAAAGAGAAGACTGCCCCCGTCCCGGCCATGGGAATGAACAACAGGACCATAATTGAGGCGGCAAAGGAGACCGTCGGGCCCATCTTGAAGATATAGCTCGAACTGGTGCTGTACACCGAGCCTTTACGGAACAGTTTTACCAGGGTGTAGTACTTCATAAGCAGCGGCGGCCCCTGTTTACCGGCGACAAAGGCCTTAACCTTGTTGATCACCCCGGGAAACAAGGGTGCTACAAGGAGTGCTATGGCAAATGATACAATTGATTCCATTCCCTACCTCTAGCTGAGATGTGTGATCGATGGCCGAAAGGCTCTGGTTGTCATATAAACAACAGCAGTACCACAATAGTCAGTACAATATATGCAATATACAGCTGGATATGGCCGTGCTGTATCCAGCGTAACCTTTCAAGTATCTTTACCAGAGGATGCACCAGATACTGGTGCATGCCGATTTCGGCGATATCATTGACCCGGGTCTCGTAGGTTGTCTGACCGGGGAAAATTTTCCGGATGCCGGAATAGACTGTGCGTATCTTGACAAAAGGCTGAAAAAATTCAACCATGCTTCTGGCATAGGAGGTGCCGGTATACTGCATGCGCACGGTGGGCTGCGTAAAGCCGCAGCCCCAGGTCGGTCCAGCCCCCACTTCTTTTTTGATATAGAGGAGTTTGCGAAAAATCGTGATCGCCGCAAGAAGAGCCAAGAAGAGTCGGGACGCAAAGGCCAGGTTGCCGACCAGTTCCGCTTCTATTCCAGGTTGTATCGGCAGAATCGCGGCGATATCTCGGAGTCCGAGGAAGGCCAGACGGACAAAGGGCTGCGGCCAGACACCAATGACAAGACACAACACTGCCAGAAACACCATCGGTGCCGTCATTGTCCAGCCTACCTCAACAGCCCGGGCAGCCCTGGCGGATCGTGGCTCTCCCAGAAAGACAATGCCAACCACCTTCGTGAAGCAGGCGGCCGCCAGACCGCCGATAACGGCCAGAGAGACAATTGCCAGACTGGCAAGAATAAATGTCAAACCGGTTGAGACCAGGCCATGGAAGGCAGCAAAATAAATCAAAAATTCACTGATAAAACCATTGAACGGCGGCAGTCCCGAGATCGAGACGGAGCCGATCAGAAAGGTCTTGCCGGTAATTGGCATCCTCTTGCCCAGACCGCCGAGTTCGTCGACATGGCGGGTCTTGGTTTTCTGCAAGACCGCCCCGGCGCCCATGAACAGAAGGGATTTGAAAATGGAGTGGTTGAGGACATGGAGTAGGCTGCCGGCAAAACCAAAGGCGGCCATGACCGGGCTGCCCGTTGACACCCCGATCATGCCGAGTCCGGCCCCAATCAGGATAATGCCAATATTCTCGACACTGTGGTAGGCCAGCAGCCTCTTGATATCATGTTTGCCGAGGGCATAAACGACACCGAGGATCCCTGACACCATGCCGGCGATCAGGATCGTCTGGCCGAAGATCAGTGAGGTATCTGCCAGCAGAATATAGAAGCGGAGAATACCGTAGATCCCCATCTTGATCATCACCCCGGACATGATGGCCGAGATATGACTGGGTGCCGCCGGATGGGCATGAGGCAACCAGATATGCAGGGGAAAGATACCAGCCTTGGAGCCAAAGCCGATGAGGGCCAGGGAAAAGACCACCAGTTTTGCCTGGGCGGGTAGCTGGTCAATAGAATCAAACGAAAAACTGCCGGTATAACTGAAGATAAGACCAAAGGCCGCAAAGATACACATCGCCCCGGCTTGGGCAAAGACAAAGTAGAGATAACCGGCACTCCTCGTCTCTTTTTTCTGGAACTCGTAGACCACCAGAAAAAACGAAGAGAGTGACATTATCTCCCAGGCAAGGGCGAAGGTAATGGGGCTGTTCGCGCACACCACCAAAACCATGGAAAGGAGTAACAGGGAAAAGAAGCAATAATTTACGGCGATCCGGCCTGATTCTTCACGCTTTTCCAGATAATGGAAACCGTAGAGCGCGGCCAGGGGACAGATAAGAAAGATGGGAACCAGAAAAAAAGCGGAGAGCGAATCTATTTTGCACGACAGGGTGAGAACATGCAGCCACGACAAGGAAAAAGCCGGGGGACCGGTATCCTGCAAGACCGGAAAGAGGGTGGCCAGCCCAATCAGACATCCGACTGTGGTGACAAAAATGGCTCCGGCCTTCATGAGCTTGAACTGCCGGTGGAGAAGAAGGGGCAAAACCCCTCCAGTCAGAAGCACAGCAAGCGAAATAAAAAGAGTATCCATCGATCCCCGTTCAAAAAGAGTATCTCGAGAAAACCCTCCACTGCATGACTGGAGCCATCACTTCAAAAGCTGTTCAATCCAGAGAAATTCACTGCATTTGACTTTTGAGTCTATCTGTTTTGGCGTGAGAAAGATGTTTTTATCCTTCTCCGTCGTCGTCATCTATGGGGGTAAAGAGCTCAAAGTCAGATTCCGGCCCATGGTTGGCGGTTGCAAAATCTAGGACTTATACTTCTCCGCCTCTTGCAAAGTCAAGCGAAAAAGACAGCCAGCAAGGCTCAGCAAATCCAGCATCTGAGTCTTGCAAATCAATCATACCAGCACATGGCATCACCTTTCCAAGCTTGCCTGGCCGAGAAAGTTATGCATCAAAAGCCTGCCTTCTCGTATTTTCCTAACGTGGTGTACGGATATCAAACCGTGGAGAAAATATCATCCGGATGATCTGTTCTTTCAGGTCAGTCTGGTCTGGATTCACCATATCCTGCTCCATCAGTTTATTAAAGAGATCCTCCTGTTCTAATGGATGGATATATTCATCCACCCCCGCGTCCCTCAGTTGGATATGCGCGGCCCAGGGTACAAAGTAGGTGGTGGAGGGAAAGGTCTCATAGGTTGAGATATCAACATTTAACCCAGCAATATAGAGAAGATTTTTCCCTTTGTATTCCGTGCCGCGGCGGATCGATTCGACCGTCCGGGCAAACTCCATCTGGATATTAACCTTGGCGGCCTTCATCGGAGGGCTCTTGTGGGTGACGATGACCGGCATGAATTCAATGAGGTTTCTCTCCAGCAGGATTGATTCATCGGTTTCATGGAGATCCTCCCGGAAAAAGAAGAGATCAGCAGTCAGGAGATCTCCCATCGCTTCGCCGGCTCCACCCTTCCAGGTATAGCCTTCATTTTCCAGACGTTTACGGAAAGCATCGGAGACTTCGTAGGAGTGGGAGGTACTGTGGGTGGCAACCGGCACGATCTTATCATCACTGTTGATCTTGGCGATCTCCCGCAGGCGCAGCACCAGGCCGTCCGTCACCGGCTTTGAGGCAAAGTCGATGAACGAATCCTTGGCGGTGACCAGACACCTGCCATTGACATCCTGATGGAGGAAAATACGTTTCTGGGCAAATCTGAACTGCTCGAGGTAGGGTTCAATGGCATGGGTAATCTTGCCGCAGGATGCCGAGATACATCTGCCCTCCATCTTCGGGCGTTCACAGGTCCCGTAGATTCCGGTCTTCGGATCGTAGCCTACATGGCTGGCCTGGACGATGACCGAATCTTCGCCATGGTGGGCATGCGGTCCATGCCGATCGGTGGCGATGATCCCGCCAACACGCCCATGATTAAAGGGAAAGGTCCCGAAGTGTTTGGTCAGGAGGATGATGGGAAATCCCTGGTTTTCATCGGAACAGAATGCCCTGGAGGGCATGATATAGCCTTTTCTGAAACCAAGGGACAGGCAGAGATTATACAGTCTGGGGACAAATTCCGGATAGGGTATTGCCAAACCCTGGATTTTGAATTCGCCAATATCGCGGACAATACCCGGCTCTCTCGATGTATACATTGCATTCACTCTCATTCGTTGGTTGGTCATTGCACAATCATCAACATTGCACTCTGCTGTAACGGCATTCCACGATCGCCCCCAAGAAGGCGCGGGCTTGAAATCACCGATGGCCAATCATTGAAGACTCCATCAAGGAGCTCTTCCTCTTCTCCTGGTTACCTCTCTCTCAGTATTCTGTTATTGCAGTTATCTCCATTTCCAGCGAAAACGGAGGCCCCTATCATCTGCACGGCAGATTAAACAATGCCTTGCCGGACTGCTACTGAAATCTTCTGCACTTTCAGGATGGTTAGAACCGCGCAATCTCCAATGGTACTATCTCCCACCTCAGGGTTCTATTGTGATGGTCGGATATATCCCTCTGTTGGGGCCGGTCCTGTAGGGCTGAATCATATTGAACGAGGCGCTTTGATCGGTCTGAGCATGCCCTCTGTTTTTGCTTTTGCTATAGTAGGCCCCATTCAGTTCAAGAATATGCTCAAACCTGGCCTTGAAGGCATTGACAAAGGCCTGCCCGTCTCCGTTAAACACCATATTGCCCAGAGACAGCTCGCTTGATTTCTCCAGATCATCGAGAGAGATCGAGTTGTTCCGCAGGTCTTCCTGTGAACCGATAAAGCCCCAGACCAGGTGGCTCTCAGGGATAGTGATGGGCTCGGTTGCATCGATAATGGTATGCGGCATGATGATGCAATTCTGTCCAATTTTGATCCTGGCTGTTGCTTTTCCATTGAGGAAACAATTAAAGGCGACAAAAACCTTCTTCCCCAAGCTTGAATGGATAATCTTTGCGCCGTGGGCCGTGACATCATATCCGGAGAGCTTCGAATCAATGATATAGGTGTTTTCCTGGGCGTTTGAACCTACCCCCATCTCTGCATTTTCAAGATAGGCCCTCTGGCAGATAAGGACATTTTTGCCGATCCGAGTCGTACCTTTGAGCAGGGCAAAACGATTGACCGTTGAACTCTGCGGGATATCCAGGACCTCCATGTTGAGCTGCTCGAACAGGCGTTCAAAGTCGGTCTTCCGACTCTCGACAAAATCTATAAGCAGACCGACAGGCCTGTAAGAGGCATCGAGATCAACGTATTTCCGCAGAACATCGACATGATAGGTGTACTGAAAGGAAAAATTATCATTGGCAATCCAGACCGTACCCGGCTTTATCGCCCGGTGAAAGAGTTCTTCCGCCTGGACATACGAGAAATCCCCGACAATACAGGAATGCAGCGACATTTGATCAACTGTAGCAAATACCCCAAGATAGCAGCCCTCCATAGTTGAGCCATGAATATTCGAGAAATGACAGGCAACGGTATTGCGGATAAAAAACTCTTCCGGGGTCTCGAGGTTATGGGATTTGCTGTGGATGAGCGTGCGGAAGAGGAAACTATCCCTGATGGTGATAACCTCATCCTCCACTAACGGCAGTTCCTTGGAACAATAAATTATTTCGCCCTTCCTCTTCAGTTCATCGCCCCTCACATCGCTTTTATACACTATTGATCGGTTCACCAAACATTTCCCCAGGAAATAACTCCCGGCAATGTTGGAGTTGCTGAATTGAAGTTTTAATGGGTGCTTTGAGGTAACCGCATATGATGCATAGAAATTGTGCAATTTTGCAAGATTTGTCGAGGCATTGATGAATGGCTCTACATCAAAGTCAAATTCCCGCAGGTTCACATTTACCCGACTGATAATCCTGTCGATAAGTAGAAGTAACTGTTTCATGTTTTCTCATATCCGATGATAATTTTCAATGTGGCTATAAACAATAATCAGCAAAGTGCTTATAATTATAATAAGTTCCAACAATTGAACCACAGGAGGTCTTATTATGAAAATGCCCAGCATGTCGCTTTTGGAATGGCAAAAACGCTATGGAACTGAACGAGCCTGCGTCCAAGAACTTGCTCAAGTAAGATGGCCCGATGGTTTTCAATGTCCTGAATGTGGATCGAAGGAAGCATACTATATTGAAACACGCCAATTGCACCAATGTTCGCAATGTCGACATCAGGTTTCTGTTACTGCAGGCACCTTGTTTCACTCGACAAAGCTGCCATTGGTCAAATGGTTTTGGGCAATTTACCTGGTAGCTTCTGACAAAGGTGGCCTGTCGGCTCTTCGAGCATCCAAACTTCTTGGTGTTTCCTGGCCTACAGCTCATAGCATCTTGACGAAAATAAGAACAGCCATGGCTCATCGGGATAGTATTTATCGCCTGGGAAGTTTGATCGAATTTGATGACACGTATGTGGGTGGCAAGCGTACGGGGAAAAGAGGCAGAGGCGCAGCTGGCAAGAGACCTGTACTTGTGGCCGTTGAAAACAGAGGCAAAACTGCTGGATTCGTTGCAATGGCGGCCGTTGATACTGTTTCGAAAGAGAATGTTCGGCAATTTCTTGCCAAACATCTCAAGCCAGCTCAGACAGTAAAAACTGATGCTTTTCCCGCTTTGAATGCAGTGAAAGAAACGCAAACACATGAGAAAAAAGTCACACCTCCCGAAAAGGCGTCGGAGTGGTTGCCGTTGGTTCACATCATAATCGGCAATATGAAGACTTTTATCAACGGGACTTTTCATGGGGTGTCTTCAATTCATCTCCAGGAATATCTTGATGAATTTTGTTATCGTTTTAACCGGAGATTCTGGGAGCCAGAACTTCCATTGAGATTACTTAATGCCTGCCTGGCCCATGTTCCGGTGAGGCAGGCTGAGTTTGATTAATAGCCACAATTTTCAATAACTCGCCTGCAGGGGCACTTCATTCATCCGCAGGCGTTTTCTTACGCTTGGGTTTGTGTCGCTGTAGATCACGCGAAGGACCCGCCAAAAGAGTAATTCCATTTCCAAATCAAGATGAGAACGCGAAGGCAAGTGAGCAGCGACGAGACAGTACATATAAGTACGGCGAGGAGCTGCACAGCGTAGCCGACAAAGTTAACGCTTGATTTGGAATTGGAATAACACAATCTGCCGTGATTTTGCCTACAGGTTTTTATCCGGACCAGCATACTGCTTCTGTTGGTCTTCTGTAGAACAATTTCTCTATTGTAAAAAAATGAATGCAAAAAACGCACTTCCTTTTTGTTGACATGCAGCTTTTTGCCCTTTATGACTACTGCCTGCAATTATCCACAACCTGCACCCAATCAATGACGGAATAACATTTGCAGCCAAGACGACTGGCCAATGATCCATGTTATTGATCATACTTATTGAGGAATATTTATGTCTATCATTACAATAACCAGAGGATCATACAGTCGAGGCAAAGAGGTCGCTGAACGACTGGCAGAAAAATTGGGATATGCCTGTATTTCGCGGGATATTCTGCTTGAGGCCTCCGAGGAATTCAATATCCCTGAGATTAAGCTCATCAGAGCAATACATGATGCCCCTAAAGTCCTTGAACGATTTTTCGGTGGTTCCGAACGCTACGTGAAGTATTATCGTTCGGCCCTCCTGCTGCATGCCCGCAAAGACAATATCGTCTATCACGGCCTGGCCGGCCATTTTTTCCTCAAAGATATCCCCCATGTCCTGAAGATCAGAATTAACGCCGATATGACTATGCGGGTAAAAGAAGAAATGCGCCGGGAAAATATCTCAGCCGAAGAAGCTTTGTATGTTCTGAAGAAAGACGATGAAGAACGCCGAAAGTGGAGTATCCAGGTCTATGGGATGGACCCATGGGACAGCCGCCTCTATGATATGGTGATCAATATCAGCACATTGACGCTTGAAGATGCGGTTGATATCATTTATGGGGTGCTGCAAAAGCCGACATTCAGGACGACTCCCGAGTCCCAGAAACTGGTCGATGACCTCGCGCAGTCTGCCAAAAATCAGACAGCCCTGCCCAATTCCCTGGGCTCCCCCTTGTTTTATTTAGCTGACTCTTACTTGGCGAAACAGGATTGACCAAGAAATCTGTGAAAACCATGGAGCTGTACGCCAGTTGCAGAATCGGCTGAATTTCCGAGGGTGGAAGTTGGCGTCATAAACCCTGGCGAACATTACTGTCCATCCAGACCTATCGAAAACATGGTATCCAGATCGTGCCTGGAGAAGGCTTTGAAGGCGAGCATGGTCTCCGTTTTCAGAATAGCCTGAATGCTTAAGAGCTTTTTAGTGACCAGATTTGAGAGATCCTCATTGGTGGCGACACGGCAAATCACCACCAAATCATAGGTGCCGCTCACCGAATATACCTCGGATATACCCGGAATTTCCGCGAGATGTTCCGCAACTTCATTGATTCTCGACCGCTCGACGTTCATCAGGATAATTGAGGTAACCATTGTCCACTCCTTGGATAATTGTGCTTACTGAAAAATCGAATTGCAGCCCGCCGGTGAATGCTTGGCCAGCCTGACCATCACTTCTTTGGACCATGCAGGGCCAACCAGGAATCAAGCCGATTGGCAAAGGATTGCCTGTCACTCTGCTGGAAGGTCGCCGGGCCACCGGTTTCCACTCCCGTCGATCTCAGGGTCTCCATGAAATTGCGCACACTGAGCCTGCTGCCGATTGTATCCGTTGAATAAAGCTCACCGCGCGGATCAAGCGCGTGGCCTCCCCTGTTGAGAACCGCTGCCGCCAAAGGAATATCCGCCGTAATCACCAGGTCGCCGGAGGCCAGCCGTCTGACAATCTCATGGTCTGCCATATCCTGTCCGAAAGCAACACGGAGCGAGGAAATATGAACCGAGCGGGGAATCTGTACGAGTCGGTTGGCAACAAATACGGTGTGCACTGCAGCCCGCTCCGCAGCTCTGAACAGGATTTCCCTGATGGGTTTGGGGCAGGCATCGGCATCCACCCATATCTGCATGTTCTCTCCATCTCTTTTCACGCGGGACTGTAACAAATCCACCTGGTCAATCCATGGAGGCGATCAGAGCAGCCGTGGGGCACACCCTGATGGAGTGGCCGGGCAGTATGAGATTTTCCCACATCCAGTTATGGTGTCGGATTATCTCTTCGGCCGCGAGATGAGGCCTGTCTCCTGTGGTATGCCCGTCAGCGGCGACCACAACATCGAATTCCCTGCTCGCCGCCGCTCGGACTGTCGTATCGACACAAAAATCCGTGGCGCAGCCCGTAATGACCAACCGTTTCGGGGCCATTGCCGACAGCATGTCCTGCAAGTCGGTTTTATAGAAGGCATCGCAGGCGGTCTTTCTCAGCCTGCCATCCGGAGGAAGAATATTGAGGCCAGCGAGGACCTGCCAACCGGGAGTATTTGGCAGCAAGTCTTCTTCCTCGCTACCGTCGTGCTGAACAAAAATCACTCTGCCTCCGTGATGCCGAACCGCCTCGGCCAGTCTGTTAATCCTTTCAATAACCCTGGCCGCATCAAAACGGACAATCTCTCCGGAAAAAAGAGCCTCCTGCATATCAATAACGAGCAGCACATTCATAGACATTCAATTAAATATCTTTTGAGCCTTTTTACAAACCAGACAGGGAGTTGTGAGAAAAACCTTGGGGCAGGATTCAGGCCGGCAGAACCACAGGTTTCACCGGCCCTCGCGATCGGAAATATCTCTTCAGATTGCCCTGGGGTTATCTGTCCCCGCCACGACCACCTCGGCCACTGCCGCCACCACCGCTGAAACCACCTTTTCCACCGCCGCCCCGGCCAGCACCACCGCCACCGAAACCACCTTTGCCGCCACGGCCACCGCCGGCACCGCCAAAGCCGCCACCGCCCTCACCGCCGCGTCCCCCACCGCCACCGCCGCTAAAACCGCCTCTGCCGCCACCACCACTGTATCCGCCACCACCCTCGCGCTTCTCTTGGGGCCTTGCTTCATTGACATTGAGGGCTCTGCCCTTCAGATCCTTGCCGTTCAGGCCATCGATGGCAGCCTGGCCTGCTTCTTTGGAAGACATCTCGACAAATCCGAAGCCTTTGGATCTGCCGCTGAATTTATCATTGATGATGCTGACCGAATCAACCTCGCCGAATTTGCCAAAGGCCTGCCGCAAATCATCCTCTTGCACATCATATGACATATTCCCTACATAGATCTTCATTTCCTGCTCCTTTTAAGGTACTTCAGTTGTACATCGTTTAACTCCTAGATACGTAAAGCAATGAATCTATCAAGGAATTCTGTCTCAATTCGTATTTTTCGGACTTCATCGGCAGAATATGGGGTCAGAAGAGCAGAGCCCGACAGAAAGGTATCCGGGGTCATGCCCTTCAGTTCAGATATCTCCGATTGATGGAACATCCCACTATGACACCCACCAGACTCCCGGCAAAACTCAACCAATATGCAGTCATTATACCAAAAGATTCGCCCAGCCACCAGCCAAGCCAACTACAAAGGGTTATGGCCAGTATCAGGCAGATTTTTTTCATAGCATGTCCTCAGAGGTTATGGCGAGGAAAAAGATCAATCTGGGCGTTTTAAGTGATCTGTCTGAGCTGAGATCGCAGTTCGTCGAGCTCTTCCAGGAGATCAAGAACCAGGGCAGCTCCCGGCAGATTAACCCGCAGATCGTTCTGCAATCTGAGGGTCACCTGAATCCTCTTGACAGACACGGCGTTGAAGCGCCAGGTCTCAGGCGTAGTCCCCAGCGGGGTCAAAACGCCCTCGCTGATCATCTCGTAAACCAGCTCATTATCCACCCGGCACAGGGTGCAGATTTCAGTCATTCCCCATGTCATCGTCTCGTCCAGAACAGTACAGTAATAGTCTTGGGTCATGACTCAACCTCCAAACCCGGACCGGGGATTAAAAGGCATGAGTTTTGCCATCTTCTCATACAATTCCTTCTGTTCATCGGTCCTGGCTTCCGGAGTATGGATGGCCAGCGTCACATACTGGTTGCCGACCTGGTTTTTCGAAGAGAGCCCACGACCTTTGAGGCGCAGTTTCTGCCCGGTCTGGGAGTTGGCCGGGAGCTTGAGATCGACATTGCCGCCAAGGGTGGGCACAGAGACGGTCCCACCCAGTGCGGCCTCCCATGGGGTCACGGGTAAGGCAAGGAAAATATCGCGCTTGCTCACAGTGAAAAGTGCATGCGGCTCAAAAACAATCTCCAAAAAGAGATTGCCGCGTGGTCCCTTGCCCATCCCGGCATCACCCTGGCCCTCCAGTCTGATCTGCTGGCCCTCTATTATGCCTTTGGGGATGGTGACATGCAAAGACTGGGGCTGGACACTCAGACGGCCATTGCCTTCATTGACCGTTCGGTTCAGTGTGATAGTGCGTTTTGCTCCATGATAGCTGTCTTCAAGGGTAATGGAGACCTTCGCATGCAGATCATGCCCTCTGTCGTGGTATTCCTGCTCAAACGAAGACAAATCCTCAGAGGAAAAATGCCCACGGCCGCCGAAGAGAGACTCGAAGAAATCGCTATAGTGCGGGGATGATGCCCCCCGCGAGCCACGCCTGCCACCCTGAAATTGGTTCTCCCAGTCTGGTGGTGGCCGGAAATCCTGGCCGGCCTGCCAGTTGCTCCCAAAGGTGTCATAGGCCTTGCGCTTTTCTTCATCCTTCAACACTTCATAGGCCTCGTTTATCTCCTTGAAGCGGGTCTCGGCATCTGCATTCTTATTGACATCGGGGTGAAATTTTCGAGCTAGTTTGCGATACGCCCTCTTGACCTCCTCCTGTGATGCCTCTTTACCAATATGTAGCGTCTTGTAATAATCCTTGTAATCCATATCTTTCCCGTCCCGACCGGTTTCCTACTCCTTGGCCTTCACCGACTTGCCCATCTTCACAAAACGGACCGTCTCTTCCCTGCCATAGATCTCCACTCTGTTCCGGCCGCGCTCCTTGGCCCGATACAGGGCCTCATCCGCCTGGGACATCAGGTTCTCAGACCGCTCGGCCCGTCCCATGAGCATTGAAGAAACACCGATACTACTGGTCACATGAAGCTCTGTTGTCCCATCGGAATAACAATGTTTTTCAGCCTTTTCCCTGATACTCTCAGCCAGATATACAGCACCGTCAGCCCCTGTATTGGGCAGAAAGAGGATGAACTCCTCGCCGCCATAGCGTGCAGCGATGTCGGATTTGCGAAGCCTGCTGTCAATCAGCTTGGCAAAGCCCTTGAGGACCAGATCGCCAAAAGCGTGTCCGTGGTTATCGTTGACCTTCTTAAAATAATCAAGATCGAGCATGATACAACTTAGATCCTGCTTATAACGATGGGCCTGGGAAAAAATTCTCTCGCTTGCCTCCTGAAAATATCTCCTGTTAAAGAGACCGGTCAACCCGTCATGGCTGGCCTGCTCTTCGAGCTGCTTATTCAATATTTCAAGCTGATTTACATATTTACGCACCCGTAGATGGGTCTCGATCCTGGCATGGAGCTCCTCGGCGATAAAGGGCTTTTTCAGATAATCGCTGGCACCGGCCTTAAAGAAAGCCAGGATGCTCTCTTTGTCGTTCAATGAAGAGATGAAAAATTTGGGAACCTGCTCCATCCTGGCATTCTTTGACAAACGCCGACAGAGTTCATCACCATTCATTTTCGGCATCAGGTTATCGATGATGACGATATCAAAATGGCCGTCTTCCCCTTCTATCAGGGCAAGGGCCTCATGACCATCGGCGGCCTCAACGACCTCAACTCCGCTGCGATTGAGGTTACTCCGGATAATCCTGCGCACCGAGGCTGCATCATCGACCACCAGCGCCCGCATCCCCGGAAACTGCTCCTTGGGGTTGAGCACCCTGTCGATCGCCTGGGTAATATCGCCAGGGGAAAAGGGCTTGCTAATGAAGTCGATGACCTCGAGCTGATATCCTCGTTCCCTATTTTCCAGATTATCATTGGCCGAGACAAAGATGATTGGCACTTGGGCCGCCAGTTGTTTTCTTTCGCTGGGGCTGTCTTTTCCGGCCCGTAGTCGCTCACAGACCTCGAATCCACCCATTATCGGCATATCAATATCAAGGGTGATAATGTCCGGCAGATCGGTCATCCACTCGATCATGGCAAGGGCCTCCATGCCATTTTCCGCGGCTAGCACCTCATAACCGACATTCGCCAGTTCCCTTTGAATTATTGTTCTGATAGTCGAGGAATCGTCAACCACCAGGACCGTTTGTTTCGTCATTTTCTCACGCACTTCGATGGAATTTAGAGGCCGTTGCAGCGGCTTATCTCAGGCCATACCCCATCATTACAGCATAACCATTCCCGAAGATCAATGATTTCTCTCGATCACAGAGGCTGTTTTTTCCGTTGCAACACCCGCATCTCACAGCTACCGCAATCGAACTGCAATTCATAACAACCGGTATTATCAGAAAGAGTCAACGGTTCAAGAAGTTTGGCCGTGGCCCGATTTTCCTTCGGACAGATCTGCAGTTGTCTCTTGATGCAGTATTTGCAGGTCATGAGGATCGCGGCCTCTTCATCCTGCAGCCCGCCGGGGGCAAAGTGAAAGCATTTCACACCATGCCGGCTGTAGAAGTTTCGGGCCTTAAGATTCGTAATATTGTCAAGATAGGTTGCCTCCTCGGCTAGCCAGGGTGTCTCATTGATCTCCCATGGCGACTCAATCCGCTCATACCGGGCAAGACGGACCTGCAAATGCCGAGCAAAGGCCTCGCGCCGCAGATCGTTGAGGACAGCAGCGCTGATATGGACGAGGGGATCGATTGTAACCCGCACATGCCGTACCGCGAAGATGGTGCCACCACTCTTGGCCATCTGTCTTGAGACGACAGCCTCTGTCTTGCCGGCTGTCCTGGCCTGGATCTTTTCAACAATTTTTTCATAGACCGAGGTGCAACCGTCCTCATCTTCGAGGGATAGACGAAGTCCCGTGGCAGTCTCCTCCACCCGGAGATCAAGACCGAGGTGCCGGCATCCTGCGCTTCTATCAAGCTGCCGAACGAAGGCACTATCAGAGTTACGGTAGACCAGGGTGCCTGGCGTCAGACGCAGCGGATCTTTGGGATAAACGCGCCTGCCATCGACTCTGTTGGCCTTCAGCCCTGTCAGTTGCTGTCGATCATCGAAAAAACACAGCCCGTCACCGTTGGCGATCTCCACGTCAGAATCCAAGGTGAAGGAAAGCCTGTCCGACTCGCTCACCACCCCCACCTTCTGACCGATCGCCTTCGGGGTATTGATTGAGGCCGGTCGGTTACGGGGATTCATGAGAAAATATTCAGTCTTACCCCGATTAAACGATCTGGCAGTATCGGGCAGAAACTGGAAGGTGCAGTTCCCCGATGAAGCCCGCCGCAGATTTTTATTGCCGGCAAGCAGTTCGTCGAGGATCAGGCGGTAGGCCGCTGTGACATTTTTCACATACCGCTCATCTTTCAGCCGGCCTTCAATCTTGAAAGAACTGACCCCGACAGCCAACAGATCGGCTATTCGGTCCGACAGGTCAAGATCTTTGAGGGAGAGAAAATACCGTCTCTTATCGAGTTCGTTGCCGCAGGCATCCTTCAGCGACCAGGCATGCCGACAGAACTGGGCACATTCACCCCGGTTGGCGCTACGCCCCGCCACCATCTCGCTTATATAACACTGACCACTGTAGGAAACACAGAGGGCGCCGTGGACAAAACATTCCAGGGCAACTGTGCTGCCGCTACGGATCTCGCGGATCTGCTCAAGACTGAGTTCTCTGGCAAGGACCACCTGCTGGAAGCCGACCTTTTCCAAGAAAAGCACCTTTTCCAAAGTACGATTGTCGGTCTGGGTCGAGGCATGGAGCGGGATCGGAGGCAGATCACATTCGAGTAGCCCCATATCCTGGATGATCAGGGCATCGACGCCGACATTCCAGACGGCATGGGCGATTGCCGCAGCCTCTTCGAGTTCGGCATCGGTCAGGAGGGTATTCAGAGCGATATAGACCCTGGCGGCAAACTGATGGGCATAGGCGACAAGTCGCTCGATATCTGCAAGGCTGTTGCCGGCAGCGGCCCGGGCACCGAATAAGGGTCCGCCGATATACACGGCATCGGCCCCGTGGTCGATGGCCGCAATACCGCAGCCAAGATCTCTGGCCGGGGCGAGGAGCTCTATTGACGACGGCTGCATGGTAGCCTTCTCTCCAGATCGATGGTCGACATCAGACCGGTCACATCTTCCTCCTCGACATTTCAAACCACCCGGATATTCTGTAACGATCTGTTAAAATGTTATAATTTCATAGCCTTCATTGACAAAGCGCTCAAGAGAGGGATGGCCCTTCATCTCACCGTCAATCGTCAATCCCTGCTCTTGGGCGGCCGTGAAGGTGCCCATCTTCACCGAGCAGGACTCACACACACAGGCCAGCAGGTCCTTATCCAGCATCTCCCGATAGAGATTGGCAAAAGGGGCGTCCGGTCGCCCAAGCTCCGTGATGAGCCGGGTCGCGGCTCCCTCAATGACCACCTTCACCTCATAATCTTTACTTGTAAAATCAAGAGCGTAAAGCATAACATGGGCAAAGCATGTCAATTCACCATCGTAGGCGATGAGGGCAATTTTCTTCATTTTTTCTCCATTGAATCAACTTTCAGAGATATTACATAGCAAAAATAAAACCTGACCGATGATGAAAATCAGCCTGGGGACCCGGATGACAGAGAGCCCACAGGGTGGTCTCACCATTGTGATGTTTCAGGACACAGCTAATACCAAGCTCGACAGGATGATCTTCTCTGATGAGGGCGCTGAGATCGACAATCAGATCAAGCCACAGGTCGTCCTTCGTCTCATAGAAGGTGCAGGGCAGGACCTGGAAGGCTGTCTCCTCAATCATCCCCTGTCTGTAGTCGCTGAAACAGTAGACATTCCAGTCGCCATTGGGAGACAGATTGATCTCCCAGTATCTCCCTGATCCCTTCACCCCGATAAAACACTCGAAACAGCTGTCCTGCCACAACTCGTTTCGACGACCGACGGCACCATTCTGCCGGGGGATATGCAATTCATGGATATCCCCCGAGATATGGTATTGCAAAAGCAGGGCATCGGCCCGGCGTCTGACGGTCCCTGTTATCGCCAGGCAGGATCTGACTGTTTCAGTCTCCAGACAGAACTGCTGCAGGATAAAGGTGTGTCGGTTCATGAGATCCTCTGCTTTCTCAAACGCCCCTCGACATTTTTCTCAAGGCAGATCCTTTGAGCTTTGATCTGATGGGGTGGCAATATCTGGCTCAAAAAACGACCAGCGGATCTGGGGAAAACGAGTCTTCATGCGCTTTTCACAGGCGTTGATTGCGGAAATCAACTCTTTTTGCGTGGCGAACTCCTGCATCTCGGCCTTCACCGCCACCATCACGTCCTGCCCGAGCTGCAGGGTGATGACATTGATGAGCGTCCTGATCTCCTGCTGTGCTGCCAGAAATTCTTCAATCGCCTTCCTGTTGCGAGGGGCCGCACTCTGCCCGATGAGCAGGCTTTTCACCTCAATGCCGATAAACAAGGCGATCAGGATTAGCAGGACACCAATACAGATACTGCCTAGGGCATCCCAGAGGGGATCGCCGGTGAAAATGGTGATAGATATGGCAATCAGGGCCAGGACCAAACCAAAGAGAGCGGCCAAATCCTCGCCAAAGACCACGATGAGCTCACTCTGTCGACTCTCCCTGAACCAGCGGGCCAGACTCCGTCCCTCCCGGACCTTGTTGACCTCCCGCAGACAGCCCCACAAGGACATTGATTCGGCCACAATGGAAAAAATCAGAACCCCGATCGCCAGCCAGGGGGATGACAGGGCCTCCGGATGTTGGAGTTTATGAACTCCCTCATAGATTGAAAAGACCCCACCCATGCTGAACATGATCAAGGCAACAATAAAGGACCAGAAGTAGATGCTCTTACCAAAGCCCAGAGGAGAATCGGGGGTGGGCGGTTTTTTTGACTGTTTTAGGCCGACCAGCAGGAGGAGTTGATTGCCGCAGTCTGCCAGCGAGTGGATCGCCTCGGCCAGCATCGATCCGGATCCCGTAATAATAGCGGCTACCAGCTTGGCCGCAAATATTGCCATATTCGCCCCGAGGGCATAGAAGATCGAAGAGAGTGAATTTGCCTGTTCAGCCATGAATTTTTTCAGTACTGCCAGAGGGAGTAGGAGACTATGTATAGTAGCCGGATGCCGGAATAATCATATTATTCTCATATTTACCCAAAGCGAGCAGCTATGACAAGAGAACTGAGCAGGATGGGCGATGATTGCCAGAGAAAGGACCCGTTCCCATCGAGTCGGCGCTCCGTATTTTCAGCCAAGGACATTTAATCTTGTAAAGATATCTTCTTGTTTATATACTCTTTTTTTGACGGCAGCCGATCTTGGCCATCTGTCGGGATACTTTCAGATAATTTCATGGTCTGCCTTTGATTCCTCCGACCTGCACAAGAGTGCCGCCTCTCCAATGGACATTGACCAAAGACAACAACAAGGGATCCTTGCCGTTCATATCGGCCTTGTGATAAATGCCGTTCTGGCAATTTTGAAGACCGCTGTTGGGATCGCCGGACACAGCCCGGCTCTGCTGGCCGACGGCATAAACTCTACCTCTGATGTCGCCTATGGCGTCGTGGTCAGCATCTTCATGCGCCTTTCCGGCAAGCCTGCCGACGAGGAGCATCCCTACGGCCATGACCGCCTGGAGTCCATAGCCGCCGTGGTGATCGGGGCCTTTGTCATCACCACTGCAATTTCGATCTTCTGGTCAGCCATCGATAATATCTATGAACTCTACCTCGGCAGAAGCGATTTCAGCGGGGCCTCGATTCTCGCTCTGTGGATTGCCATGCTGACGGTGATTACCAAGATCTGTTTGACATTATGGACCGGAAAAATCGGCAAACAGACCCGGAACTCCGCGGTCATAGCCCTGGCTGCGGATCACCTCAACGATATTTTCTCGGCCCTAGCGGCGACAGCTGGCATTCTTTTCGGACGAATGGGCTACCTTTGGGTCGATCCGCTGGCCGGCGGTCTGGTTTCGCTGATCATCCTCAAGACCGGTATTGATATCATCCGTCAATCCACCGCCGATCTCATGGATACCCTACCAGGTAGACAATTGAGTGAACAGATCAGAGAACTCCTGGGCCGGATCGCCGGTGTCGAGGCCATCGAGGACATCCATGGCCACCGCTTCGGCCAGTACCTAGTCGTCAACATCACGGTGGGTGTTGATCCTGATATCACGGTAGCGGAAGGAGACAGGATTGCCACCGAGGTTGAAATAATCCTCACTGAACGTATCGATTTCATACGGCGGGTGTTTGTCCATTATCATCCGTTACAGATTTGCCAGGAAAAAACAGCACCGACCGACAGGCGGCATGATGGCCAAAGTGAAAGAGCAGAAGGAAATTATACAGGAAAGGCAGGCTGACGGACTGAACGGCCAAAAACTCCGGCGCGGAAACCATAATATTGATCCAGGAGTTGGTCGGGATGAGAGGATTTGAACCTCCGGCCCCAGCGTCCCGAACGCTGTGCGCTACCAGACTGCGCTACATCCCGACCTTGTAGAACTCGTGAGATTGTCTTCGATTACTCCAGGAAGACAGAATGTCTGTTTATTATAGCTTTCCAAACGAGAAGTCAAGACTAAAAGCCCATTAACAATAGCCCGTTATAGTTGATCAAATCACCGCTGAAGGAAACGCCTCAACAAAAGTCTCCTTTTTTCTTTTCTTGACCATGCTTTTCCTAACCCGCCAGGGATGTTTTTTTTGCGGTTCCTGGTATGAAGGATTCAGGCAAGTCCGTAAAAATGATATGCTACAAACTGCAGCGGATCACTGGAATTATCGAGAAGATGATACTGGCTACTTCGCCCAACCCGGCAAGCTGTTCCGCTTGATGAGTCCGGCCCAGCAGGAGGCCCTTTTCGGCAATACCGCACGAGCCCTCGGCGATGCCCCGAAGGAAGTCAAAATCCGCCATATCGGCAACTGCCTGAAGGCCGACCCCGCCTATGGCAAAGGGATGGCGAAGGCTTTGAAAATACCAATGAAGGACGTGAAATAGCAGAAGGGATTTTCTTCAGAAAAAAGGCATCAGCCAACGATAAAACCCAGCACCTTCAAATCATTACCCCAGGCACTCCAGGGTCCCGTGATGAAACGGGCCTGCATCGTCTTGAGGCAGAAGATGACTTTGGCGTCGCGATCCAGATGACACCGGCGATCATAGTTGGTGTGACTAAGACGCAGAGTCCAGGTGCCATCCTTATTTGCACAGACCTCTTCGACATAGGCCGGATGCCCTGTGGGCATGCAATGCCCTTTATTAGCGGCCAGGATGATAACCGATCCCGCCTGTGGCCTTGATGTAGTGGCCCCGTTTTTCCTAGCACAGACAAACCACTGCACAGGGCTGGTGTCGCCTAGACGGCAGGTGTCGATACGGGTCCGACAACGGGCATAGATCAGACTTTGAGGTTGACAGCGGCTGGTCCTGGGGCCCGCCACCGTTCTCTTCTTGCCATTCTTTCCTTTGACGATCTTGGTAGAGGGGACTGCCCGTCCGGGCCTGAGATTGAAACAGCCGCCCCTCTGCCTCTCCTGATCCGTACTCTGACATTCCCCGCAGGTCGGTGCTGTCGTAACCATCCGTGGTATACCCTGCTGAAGGCCGGATTTCCGATTTTCGGCAGCAAGTTGTTTTGGGGTGGATACGTTTTGCGCCGGGGCAGCAGGAGGTTGGGCACAGGGAGGTGGTTGCCGCTCCGAGGTGGCGGCACAACCTGCCAGGAAAAAAAAGAGCAGAACGATTGTCCCCGGGCGGCAAGCAAACAGACACAGTTTTATAAATGCGGGCATGGCCTCCTCATCGTTTGTCATTGTTGATAGTATGGATTTGACTTTCCCCAGGGTTAAAAAATGCGAGCCCTGAAGCGACATCCCCAAAAACCGTTCTCAGGCAATACTGATACTCTGGCCATGACAGGGAACAGTCACATCAAAGCCCTGTCCGCGCAAAGTATCGGCGAAGGCCAGGGACTGTTTTTCCTCACCGTGCACCAGGGCGATCTTTTTGATCCGCAGATTCGAACCTTTCAGCACCCGAAGAAGCTCATCCCTGTCGCCATGGGCACTGAAGCCGCCGATAGCCTGTACTCTAGCCTTCAAGGGGTATTCTTTGTTATAAAAGGTCAGTACGGGAGCAGGCCCCTTCCGGCCTCCCTCTTCATAGGCCTGGCCCAGTTCTTGTATCCTCCTGCCCAGGGTGTTCTGGCCCATATAACCGACAATCAGGACGGTGTTCCGCTCGTCATGGATCTTGTGCCGCAGATGATGCAGGATACGGCCTCCCTCGCACATTCCTGAACCGGACAGCACAATATGAGGACGCTGGTCTCGGTTCAAGGCCATAGAATCCTCTACCGACTGGATAAACTGCAGGTGTTTGAAGTTGAATGGGTTGATGCCATTCTGCAGAAAGGTTCTGTGCGTCTCCTGATCATAAACCTCGGGATGCTCTCCGAAGACGTTGGTGATGTTTGTCGCCAGAGGGCTATCAATATAGACGGGCACCGCCGGCACCAAGCCATCCATATAGAGTTCATGGAGATAATAGATAAGCTCCTGGGTACGACCATAGGCAAAGGCCGGTATCAATACCGTGCCACCACGCTCAAAGGTCTCCTGCAAAATTCTGCGAAGCATCGGCTTCATATCGTCGACCGGATCATGCAGGCGATCACCATAGGTGCTCTCCATAATCAACAAATCGATATCCCGATGTCCTTCGATAAAATTGAGGGTCGGATCTTCAATGATCGGCTTACCAAACCTGCCAATATCGCCGCTAAACATCACCGTCCTACGGTGACTGCCGGTCGTCGCTTGGATAACTGCCATAGCCGAACCAAGGATATGTCCGGCATCATAGAGAGTACAGTTCAGGTCTTTACCGATAACCGTCGGAAGACGATAGGGTATGCCCTCGAAATAAGCTAGTGAGTCCTCCACCTCTGCCATGGAATACAGTGGTCGGATAATCTCGAGCCGGTGTTCTGTCAGGAGTTTTTCAATCACCGGGGTGTTGAGCTGGTGATTGCCAGTCTTGAGCTGGATCCCGATCTCCTGCATCTCTTCTTTTGAGAGCTTCATCTCAAGGCTTCCTGACTTGAGTTTGGCAAGGAAATTTCTGGCGGTCTTGTAATTGAGATAGGCTGCATCACCTTCCTGGATCTTTGCCGAATCTCTGAGCAAATAGGCGCAGGCATCAGCTGTCGCCCCAGTGCAGTAAATGTTACCCTTGAAGCCCCTACCGGTAACCATGGGCAGACGCCCTGAGTGATCTATATGGGCATGGGACAAAACTATATTGGTTATGGCCTGCGGAGCAACGGGCAGAACCCGGTTCTTCTCCTCCGTCTCTTTGCGTTTACCTTGAAAAAGACCGCAGTCAAGGAGGATTTGGTCGCTCTCAGTCGTCAGCGTATGAAAAGAACCAGTCACCTCTCGGGTCGCCCCGTGAAATGTTACATGCATAATTTTTTCTCTCTGCTCCTCTAGACGCCATATTCAAAAGAATTTAATTATCCAGCGAATTACCGTATCACCCCTTCAGCCAAGTTTTTACAAAGGGACCACCGTCGGCTGGTTGAAACTGCGCAGACTGCGTAAATCTTTTTTCTGGGAAAAGGCCACAAGTCCCTGCGGATCTGGAAAGCCAAGGGCCATGAACATGATGATCCGTTCATGTTTTTTCAAACCAAGCATCTCCTCGGCCTCTTTTTCCTGGGATTCGATATCCGACCAATTAAGCGCGCAGGAACTGAGCCCCAGGGTTTCCAGGGCATACATAAAAGACATGATGGACAGCGAGGCATCCACATAGATCCCGTGCCTATCCCGTTCACCGAAATAGGCCGAGAGATCACCGATCACTGCGCAAAGCATCGGAATATTATGCTCGAATCCGGCAGTGCCGCGAGGAAGAGGTCGAAGACATTTCAAGGCCTCAGAATCATCGAAGAAACGGTAAAAAAATGGCTGGCGGTTGCAGGCTGTCGGGGCTTCACCTGCGACCTCAACAGCCTTATCGATCAGGCCATGAGGCACGGGCGTCTGCAGGAACCACCTCACCGATCGCCGGCGTCTGGCCAGGTGGGCAAAATCATCATAGGAAACCCGACTGGAACCCCGACGGCTGTAAGGTATTCTTCCTCCTTTTTCCTCTGCAGGCTGGTCGACATGCAGAAAGATCTCCCGGGCTCTTTCCACCTGATCCCCTCCCTGCACAACCTCAAAATAGTGTACAAGGATATCGTGGGCCCAGGCCAGATCCTTGGCCCATTCGGCAGCGCAATCGACCTTACTGCATTCTTTATAGCAGTTCACTGTATCGACAATATACGAAAGGGCAAAGCTTTCGCGCCGGGGTTGCATAAGCAATCCTTTTTCAATCCGGTGGATATTCCTGCGCAGCAGTGTCCGTTTGGAATTCTGGTCGGCAGGAGAATGATGGAGCGCCAGACCTGCCGCCACAGCCTGCTGCTCCCGCCTGAAGGCCGGTGAAAAAAAGGCATAATACAGACTGCAGAGCAATCTCGAACCCGATATTGGTTTGAGAACAAGACGTTGTTTCAAGCTGAAAGCAGAACGCATCCAAGCGAATACTGCCGGGGGCATTTTCTTTTCCAATGAAAATAACAAAGACATACACGATCTCCTCAAAATTGAGGGTTGAAATAAATTCTCTCGCTGAAACAGCATCTTCAGCCGTACAGCGATTGCTGAATACTGCGCCGACAACTATAACATAAACTCTTTTTTCATCCATGAAATAGTTCCCCGGCACAAGGCTAGAGGTTGCCGGTTCTGCGGACTTATGCCATAATCAAGGCAATCGGGGATCTTTTCAACCCCGACACCGGCTTTTTTTAGGGGGGAAAACACACCATGCCGACCTCACCACTGCAAGGACTGACCCAATTCAATGGCCGGGCGCTTTTTATCGGTAATCGTCTTGATCTGCAATCCTTCCGCAACACTCACCGCCTTGCCGCCTCACCTCTTGCCGTCAGCGCTGGAGCCCAAAGCATGGCCGTATTGTTCCGTTTCGGGGTCGTGGTCATGTTCGGCCTCAGTTCCGTTGAGGAAGCGACCTTTCTCTCCGGTCTTGCACCCTCCATTTCCGAACCTTTTCAGGACTTGGAAGTCGAAGAGATACGCATCCGGATCGAGCCGGACCAAGATGAAAGTATCGCCTCATCCTCGATTGTCCTCCAGAATCAGGATATCGCCAAACTTCAAATCATCGCCGATGCCCTGGCCAAGAGCGTCGTTCTCGGCCATTATGAGACGACTCTCAAAGAATCCTTCGACCGCATTGAGCCTCTGGCCTCCACACTGCAGCGCGGCAAGGGTTCCATGAGCCAGGGGCACAACCTGCTCAGCCATATCGGTGATGTCTTGATGATCCAGGTACGGATGGTCGGCAGGGTCGAGGTCAGTGAGAAACCGGAACTCCTCTGGGATCTCCCCCAGTACGAACGCCTGTATGCCGACCTTGAGGATAATTATGAACTGCGGGAGCGGCACCGAGCCATTGAAAGAAAGCTCGAACTGGTATCAAGGACTGCTGAAACCCTCTTTGATCTCACCCACAACAAACGTTCATTGCGGGTTGAATGGTATATCGTCTTTCTCATTGTCTTTGAAATATTCCTGACGCTCTTTGAGATGTGGCGGGCCTAAGAGTTTACCGATTCTGGCATCTACACATATCCGGTAAGTTCGCGGGGCACAATGACCGCAGACCGTGACTGCCGAAGACAGCAACTGCCGGGCAGCCCGCTGGCAGGCAGTATCGACTTTATCCACTGAATCGCTGAACCTGTTCTCCTGCTGCAAATCATAGAAATGCAGCCAACCTTCCTGGCGCAAAGCAGCGAGAGCGACAAAGAGAAAGGCCTCTGCCGATTTGGGCAGAGGCATAACAATCCTGTCAAACTTCCTCTTCAAGGCCGGCAGAACTGACCCGGCATCTCCCTCTAAGAATCTGACATTAGTTATCTTTTTGTTATAAACCAGGTTTTTCAGAGCATATCGATGGGCTTCGGGATTTATCTCTATACCGAGCAACCGGCAGGAAGGATTGGCTCGTCCGATGATCAGAGGATAAGGACCGATGCCGGAAAAAAGCACCAGGATTTCTTCTCCGGCATGGACCAGAGAGGCGATACGCTTGCGCTCATTGCTGCTCCGCACCGAGAAGTAGACCGTTTCAGGATTGACCAGAAACCGCACCCCATCCTCTGTATGGAGGGTCTCTTTTCTCTCTTCGCCGCCTATGATCTGCAGAGGCAAGGTCCGAAACTCCCCGCCATAGATTCCAGCCCGCTTAGCTACCACTTTGATATTTCGGTGCAGATTAAGGATAGCCGAGGCAATAAGGTGTTCTTTTTTGACTAATTCCTGTGGGATAATGATGATTGCGATATCGCCAACCACATCATAGGATTGCACGAGATACTGCAGTTCTGCCGGCGTGAGATCTTCCCGCAAGGCCTCTTTCAGTTTTTGGGACATAAAGGAATTCTCTCAACGAGAAGAACAGCACAAAGAAATCCTGGGAAACACCTGTTGGCAGATCACGAAGAGTGGCCGAATTTCAAACTGTGGAGGAGGCGTCACGAGAGTGATTCGACTTCCATGACGCCTTTTCAAAAATGAAAGACCTGCTGCGTTGACACAGCAGGACATAGAAGAATTTA
>JAUYSF010000361.1 GCA_030696435.1 Desulfoprunum sp.
CCACCTGCTTCGGCAATCTGTTCGGGGGTGTAAAGCTTTTCGGCTAAAACTCCGAAACGGGCTGCAGCAGGCACCTTGAATAGGTTTATACCATCGTAAAAGCCGTTGAGATAAAGGGCCTTGTCCAACTCGGTTGAGACCACTATCACACCCTGAGGATCAATCTGATAGGGAGGCCGTTTGCTAGAATATTTTTCTCGTATTTGTTTACGTAAGATCTCTTTCTCCTCCACCACCTCCTGAACCTGATCAACTCGAATCTCTTTTACCTCTCCGACGTCTTTCCATACGCCTGCTTCCTGGGTTTCCTTTTCCTCGACTTTAAATAATTGTGTACGCGTGACTACTTTATCCATATCCACCGCGACAAAAAGATATTCGATGAATTCGGATTTCACCCAGGGTGCGGGAAGAATTGCGCTGTATTCGTTACCTTTAATATTTCTCATATTGACAAAGGTGAAGACCTTGTCGTTCTTGGCTTTGAAATAGCACCTTGTCGCTAAAAAACCCTTGTCGTTTTCTATTGTGGTATCCAGTTGAATTCGAAATCCGGGAATGTACTTTTCTTGAGACGGTTTATGGTTGATTTCAATCTTCACTGCTCCCGCTGGTGCCGAGATCGCCTGGACGGGCGCCACCATAAATAGGGCCAGCACAATTGCAAACAACTTGACACAGATACCGGTTTTTCTCATTTCATTCCTCCTTTCACTTTTTTTCAGTTCGTATGAGTTGAACATCACTCACTCACCCTAAAAAATGATTGCGGAATCGTTTCGCTCAGGTTGATAACGGAACGATAAATGCAATCTCGAATCGCCAGCCCAATCGGTGTATTTTTTACTACTTCAAGGCTCACCGGAATATCATATCCGCCGACCACCGCTCCGGCCACAGCCCCTCCGGAATGGGCTGTTCCTTCTATGGAATGGGCCGCCACCACCTCACCACCTGCCGTATCGACAACGCGAATATCCATTACCACCTTCGCTAAATGGTGTTTACCGCCGGCTGATATTGGAACCCACGGGATTTTCACCCTGACGCCGCCTCCACCGGCCTCGGCTGTAACAATGGCTCCATAAACAATCAATTCAGCAGGTTTCATCCGCCCTTTACTCAGGACCGCATCCGCATCAGCCATAAAAGAATCGGAAAGCAGTTGCTCCGCTGTAAGCCCTTCCGTATCCATACGGTCCACCACGATAAAACGATTGGATTCGAACAGAGCCGTTATGAGCATTTCCCTGAGACCACCACCGAGATCTTGAGGCGCGCCCTTGAGCCGTACTTCGAAATCACCTACGGCAATAACGCACTTGGGGCCATGATATGTTTTCCCCAATGGGATTTCCGCCGCGCCAAGGATATAGGTCGACGAGAGCAGGTAAATCGCCAAGAGAACCCATATCTTAGGAAAGCGCGAAATGTACTCGTCCATGATCCGCTTCCATGCCAATGCTGCTCATGATCTGATTTTTGAAATCACAGCTCACAGTTTTTCTGAAAATCCACCAACACCTACCTTTGATAAACTCGTAAAAAGCCGCCACGAAGATCATAGATGGCTAGATAAAAAGCCCGATCTCCTTCGTTGTAGGTTATGGCGTGTAGGTGATGTTCATGTTGGTCTTCTGGTTTTTCGTCAGTTCATATACCTGGTTACTTTTTCCCTGGACCACACTTGTAAACGTCACCGTCGCGGTATTGGGTGATATCGTGCCCTCATTTAAGGCCCGAAATCCTAAGACAATGATGTCCGCAGTCATGTTGATCGTTCTGGATTGGGGGGCTTTAGTCAGTGTTATTCCTGAAAAGACGGCTTGGTTGTTGATGAGAATATCGATCATGTCACCATCCACTGTGCCATGATCAAAAAAGCTCACCGTAATGGTTTTTGAATTGACACTAATATCATCCAAACCCTTTTTCTCGACTACGCTGATCGTCGCCGAGGCGCTCTGGTTCTGGTATGTCGCTTTGACCGTGTATTGCCCGACAGTCCCACTACTGAAAGGATTGCCAGGGCTCCAGGTGGTCTGCTTGGTTACATCTTGGGTGGAGCCATCCGCTGCTGTCAGGATGGCTTGAAAGGTGACGGGCTCGTTGAGCTTAACCGCCTTATTGGCAGGGCTTATTGCCAGTCCTTGAGGCTTGCCTCCAGATGGGCTCACACATGTATTGTTTTTACATTCAGAACCTTTCGGGCAATCTGCGCTTGTACTGCAACTCGCTTGTCTTTCAACGCATTTTCCGTTTTCGCAGGTCTTCCCCGCAGGACAGGACTTGTGATTATTGCATTCGGTTGATACAGATTCTTGTGTCTCCTCGACATTTTTATCCAGATCTTTTGAGGTAAATCCGTCATTGTTGGTATTCGATCCCTGGTCTGCCATTGATCGATCAAGAATATCATCATCACGCTGCTTGTCCCTTTGGTCCAACAGGTCGGTCGAATCGGTATAATTGTCGTCAAAGGGCTCCACGCACTGGTCTTTTTTGCATACATAGCCTGTCGGACACTCATCGTCTTGTGTGCATTCCGCGTTTTTATCCGGTTTGTCCCCGTCGCCTTTATCACCGTCGTCGTCACCACTGCCACCACTGCCACCACTGCCACCGCTGCCACCACTGCCACCGCTGCCGCTGCTATTGCCACCACCAGATTGCCCCTTCGGCGGCTTGGCCTCCAAAGACTTCAAACAGCCATAGGCATCATCACCATATCGGCTGAGATGGGTCATGAGAGCTTCTGCCCGATCCCATGTCATCCGCTCGCCTACCAATTCATATTTAGGGGCGGCGTATTTGTAACATGCAGCCTTAACGAAGAGAAAACACTCAGGGGGCTCGTAAGGGTATCGATGACGCCATACACACCACGTGGCATCCTTACCACCCTCGATGACTGTATTCGCCGGAGGCCTTGTCCCGTATTTGCTGGGGATTTTTCCTTTTTGCAGCACGGATATTTGGAGGGTAAGGATAATTGTGCCGCCACCTTTCTGGCTCACAGTAATGGTTACCGTGGTTATGCCCTGAGGGGCCGTTTCGTTTGCCCTAATACTTTCGGTAAAAACATACTGGCTGTGGAAATCTGTTACACCCGGAGTATGCATTTGACTTGCATCCGCCGAGGTGTCCCCCGGAAAAATATCGATGCCGCTCTTCTTAGGATATCTCACCTTGACTTCCACACGATCGCCCTTGGGATTCCAGCCTTTAACGATGATGCCACAGCCTCTTCCTGTAAAATCGCCGGGAACAAGCTCAAAGGTGGGAGGGCAATTCAACTCAGCCTGTAACGGGACAGGTGGTGGTTTTATTTCACCAGGTTCGGTGTCAGGTTTATCAGGCTTGATCTCCTTATCTTTTGGTTTCTGCTCGGGCTCCGGGGGTGGGGCAGGAGCCGGTTTTGGCCCCGGTGGCGGGCTCACCTTCGTCACCGGCTGCGGCCGAGCTTTGATCTTTACTTGAGCACTCCCCGTCCACATTGTGCCCCCCTCCTCAGGAGTAGCCTGATACGAGGCCGTTACGGTTACGGTGGCAGGTGGCTGAACGCTATCTCCTCTCACGGCACCATTGGGGGCACCGGTCCAGCTCGATTTAACGTTATATTTGTCAAACGAGCCGTCCTCAAATTCAACATTTGTCGTACAGAGGGATGATTCATCCGGAAAAATCTCAGCCGGAGAGCATTCCAGCCAAAATCGGACAATTTTTTTCCGCTGAGTTTGACGCTTGAGTTGCTTTATTTCAGCCACAAGCGCGAGTTCATCGCCGAGGACGGCAAGCTGATCCTGTCGTTTCTGCTTCATCGTTGCATTGTCGTTTATCATTTGAGTGATAATCGATTTCGCTCCGTCAATCGACATGCCTCCTACAACAGGGAATTGTGCCGGCAGTCCCAAAAAGGCCGGTCCTATTTGAAGATTTCCATTTGTATCCATTCTGAAAAACGGACTCAGTTTTTTGTTTATTTCCCCTATACCCAAATCTCTAATTATTTGTGCAAGGCTTGAAATCTCTCCGGCGTCCTTGGCAGCATTGATCATCTTCTCAAACCCAGAAAGCTTTTCTTTGGCATCCACGAGCTTCTGATGAAAATGGCTTTCAAAGGCAATGTCTGCCTGAATAATATTTTCGACAGGTCGTGCATCTCCGGGGTGATCTTTGCGGATATCTGCTCGAATTGTTTCAGCTTGAATTTGCGCCTTTTTTAGATCGTTTTCCTTTTTCTGGATCTCGGTGTCAAGATCAGCAGCGTAGCTGGTTCCACCGCCAAACAGGAAAGGTATCCCGCCAATGGTCAAAAAGGATATGATCGTGAAAAGGACATACATATGAAATGTTGCTGCAAGGTCTATAAAGGGAAGGAAGGGTTTATCGTCTCTGCTTTTGATCGTTGTCATCAAATACATGATTCTCCCTTGATTTTGATTGCTAATTTGAGAGTTAGTGACTGAAATACTGCTGCGGCAGGGATTGTGTCGCATATATTACCGATCGATAAATGCAATCCCGAATGGCCAATTCCATGGGGGTATTTATAAATGTGCCAAGACTGGCCGGAATTCGTACACGGTACATGTCGCCATTGGATGAAACCTTTGCCTCGACATCGGCGCCAATTGTCGCCATAAAAGAGGCTGCTGATCCGGCAACGCGCCGTGCTGCCACGATTCGGCCGGAGGCTGTATCCACCACCCGCACGTCAATGGCCATTTGGGCATTTTTACCTTTTATGGACCCGCTGCCCGCCTTCACCGAAGCGCTGTCCCAGGTGACCGGCACATCGATTTTAAGGGCTGCGCCACTGGCTTCAGCTTCAAACTCGGTAACAGTGCCGTACATCAACAGTTCCGCCACCTGCATCTGAGCCCCCAGTTTTGGGGCGCCGCGTTCGGCCATTTTGGAATAACTCAGTTTTTGTTCAGCGGTAAGGCCCTGTGGATCCATGCGGTCGAGCACATTGAAGCGCTCGGACTCAAACAAGGCTGTGGCCAACATCTCCCGTAAGCCATCACCGATATACTGCGTGGCTCCGTGCGCTTTGACCTGAAAATCTCCGATAGCGATATTTGCCCTAAGACCTTGATAATTCATGTCCAATTTTCTGGATGGCTCATTTTCAGGGGCAAAAGTAGTTATGTAATTCCCCGTGCATCCAGACAGAAAAATCAAGCAAACCACCGGGATAAAAAGGACTGCAAAAAAATTGATCTTCATTGAAGAACTCCTCGCAGATTTTTAATGATCGGGTTTCGATTCACTTAAAGATGAAAAGATGCTCATCTCGTAAAAGTCCCAAAATGGTCATTCCATCTATCGTAACATACTGAATTTATGAGGCGTTGTTTTCTTATAAGGATCTTTTTACGAAACCATCAATTATATGGATCCGGCAAAAATCAACGTAGCCTTTGTTTTTGAAGAGAATACTAAAGATGGTTATAGGTAGTCAAACAGCACCTTCAGATACCGTATTGTATATTTTTTAAAATGAAATTTCAAATTTCTTCAATTTTATTTAATTGGCCTTTTGTATTTTGACCGGTAGCCACCCACCAAGATATTCTTCACGCCACCGCCTCTGCCTTCACTCTCCTTCAGGCGTGGTATTCTTGACTTCAAGAGTGTCCTTGCGATACACTGAGACTGTCCTGTTTCAGAGTTTCCAACACTTCAAAAATAACGCAATACAGAGAAACAAGAGGGCCACCGATGACAATAAAAGACAATGATCCGGATGCAACCAGCCTGGAGATGCTGCAGCTCCTGGAAGAGATGAACAGTCTCCGGGCACAGGCCCTGGAGGCGAAACACCAATGGGAAAGCACCTTTGACTCCATCAGCGATGCGGTTTTTCTCGTTGATACGGAGAACCGCATCAGCAAGCACAACAAGGCCACCGAGATTCTGCTGGGCAAAGAGGCCTCGGAGATTGATGGACAGCTGTGTTTTGAGGTGGTGCACGGCACAAATGCCCCGATCCCTCTCTGCCCCAGGCAACACATAAAAGAGCCTACGCGCCGGGAAAATTTCGTCATTGAGCGCAATGGCCGCTGGATTGCCATGGCGGTAGACCCCATCTTCAATCAGGACCAGAGTATCACCGGGGCAGTACATGTCCTGACGGATATTACCGAGCGCAAGCAGGCAGATGAAGCGCTCAAAGAGAGCGAGGCCCGTTATCACCGTATCACGGAAGGTCTCGTGGATTATCACTATACCGTGCATATCAAGAACGGCCACACCATCGGATCGAGCCAAAGCCCAGCCTGTGAGGTGGTGACAGGTTATACGCCGGAGGAATTTGCCGCCGAGCCCTATCTCTGGATTCGCATGGTCGCACCAGAGGATCGCGACCTGGTCCGAGAACGCGTGCAACAGGTACTGGCCGGTAAGGACATCCCGCCCATTGAGCATCGCATATACCGCAAAGACGGAGAGATGCGCTGGGTGTGCGACACAACCATCTTGCAAAAAGACGCCTCCGGCACCTTACTGTCCTACGACGGTGTCATTAAAGATATCACCGAACGCAAAGAGGCGGAGGCGGAAAAAGCTGAACTCGTCGACCAAAACCGGCAGCTCCAGAAGGCCCAAAGCCTCGGGCGTATGGCCGGAGCCATTGCCCACCACTTCAACAATAAACTGCAGGCCGTGACCGGAAATCTGGAGATGGCCATGGACGATCTGGCACAGGGCAAAAATCCGGCCACTTTCTTGTCACTGGCCATGCAGGCCGCCCACAAGGCCGCAGAGGTGAGTACGCAGATGCTGACCTACCTCGGGCAAACGCTCAGTAAACATGAACTGATCGATCTCTCCCAGATCTTACAAAAAAGTCTGCCCTTGCTGAAGGCTATCATGCCGAAAAACGTCTTCCTGAAAACCGAGCTGCCCTCTCCCGGTCCACTCATTCAGGCAAATGAAAACCAGATGCAGCAGATTCTCGCCAACCTGCTGACCAACGCCAGAGAAGCCTTTGCCAAACAAGATGGAATTATTCACCTTTCCGTGCACACGGTTTCAGCGACAGAGATCCCCAAAGATCACCGTTTCCCCCTGGACTGGCAGGCTCAGAACCAGCTCTACGCCTGCCTGGAAATAGCAGACAGCGGTTGCGGCATCAGCCACGCGGACATCGAAAAAATCTTTGATCCGTTTTTCTCCAGCAAATTCACGGGCCGAGGCCTGGGCCTGCCTGTTGTTCTCGGCATTGCCAGGGCTCATGGCGGGGTGGTCACGGTGGTAAGCGAGTCGGACAAAGGGAGTATTTTCAGGGTGTTTCTGCCGATAGCCGGCCAAGAGTTCCTCGCGCAAGAGACATGTAATTCCACATCAAGATGAGAACGCGAAGGCAAGCGAGCAGCGACGAGAAGACGGCGGAGGGGAGAATCTATAACTTTCGGGAAAAATTCCTTGTAAGATGAAAATGCCGGAAACAGCAAGAATCCGATAGCGATTTCGATACCGATTTCGATACCCAAAAGAACGCATAAACCGGATGAGCCCTAAATAGTTACGATTTGGAATTGGAATACGACACAATGACTCAGATATTCATCGCGCGGACAGCATTTCTGGTTTTTCTCATGGCTATCCTGGCCTTTTCCGGCGGGCAGTGCGGAGCCGGCCAGGATTCCGGCCGGTTCTTCTGGATGGGCAGCGGCACTCTCCATCTGAAAAATCTGCACAACAACAAAGAGGTGCGGGTCGATCTGCTCAAGCGGGATGGTTCGCTCAACGATACGGCATTTAATGAAGTTGACCGGCTTTTCGGTTTCCCGACCAGGGAGAAGGCTGAGCATATATCCCCCCGACTTCTTTTTATGCTCAGTTATTTTGCAGATCGTCTGGCACCGGGCAAGATGATCAACATCGAGTCCGGCTACCGCAGTCCGGACTACAACGACAAAATCCGCCAAAAAGGCGCTAATGCCGCCAGAACCAGCGCCCATATTGACGGCATGGCCCTCGATTTCTGGATTGAAGGTGTTGACGGCAAGGGACTCTGGCAGACAGTCAGAGAAAAGGAGTGCTGCGGGGTTGGTCACTACGGCGGCAAAAGCATCCATCTCGATGCCGGCCGACCGCGTTTCTGGGAAGCGGCGACATCGGGGACCAAGAGCAAGGAACCTGACTACAACCGCCATATCTATCTGTCGACCGATTACGACCGTTACAGGCCGGGGGCTCGTGTACGCCTGTCACTCTCGGGAATCAGCACCTTCGGTTTCGGGGTCAAACCAACGGCTCGGCTCTCTACTGCGCTCGATCCCGAGAAGCCGGTTGCCCAGGTACAGATTGAAACGGCTGACACATCCGACTGCATCATGCTCACCGACCGCAAGGCTTCGCGGTTTTTGTACATTGCAATTCCTGCCGGGCTACCCACCGGGCGATTCAAGGCCCAACTCGAGTTCTGTGAGAGGCCTTTCAGCCAAATGCCCTCAGAGGTACTCTCCAATGAAATTGAACTTGCCGGACAGACAGAAGATTGATATCACAACCAATTCCACGAAAGCAGTCCAACATAATGATCGCTTATTTTCTACTGACGGCCATATGCCTATTGCTAACGGTACTGTTTGCTTGATTCAATCACCCGCCCTGTTGGAAAATTGGAAAAAGAATCCTCTATCACCTGGCCGTCTATTGCCGTTGCACGAAGGATAAACGGGCCTTCTCCAAAACCTCCATC
>JAUYSF010000373.1 GCA_030696435.1 Desulfoprunum sp.
TATCAGAAAGACAGCCCATGCAGTGCGAAAGACTTATTAAATTGGCGAAGTCATGGTATCTCAGCGTCAGGGACGAGACTATGGCACCGGCTCGTATGATCTCCTTTATTGAGCAGCATGTTGATCATTGCGAGGTCTGCCAAGCCGACCCTGACATACAGGACGAGATTGCCAAGATTACAGAAATTATCGTTCCCGAAACAAAACTCCCCAAGGCGATGCGTCTCACCGGCGAGCACGACGACGAGAACCTTGACGAAGCAGATGAGGATCTCGGTGAGGACACGGGAGAGGAGGGGGATGAGGAACTTGATGAAGACCTCGATGAACTCGACGAAGAGCCCCTCCTAGAAGAGGATGACGAAATTTGAGTTGAATGCCAGGTTGCAGGGGATAGAAAACATCCCCGCAACCTCTCTCCTCAAACAACAACGCCGCCATCACCCTCTGCCGTCCACCCAAGACCTTAGTTTCTCACTGATAAACATATTGACCCTCTGTTGCTCCTCTGTTCCTTTACCAATTACCGAGAAGGGTTCACCAAAAGCGAAACAAACCTCCTTCTCTGCATCTATTCCACCGAAATCTTTCAAATACTTCCCATTTTGCCAGGCATCAGTCTTGAGGGCTAAGGGGACAATCGGCACCCCGCACTTCTTTGCCAGTTTTACTCCGATGGAGCTCATCTGCTCGGGATCAAAGGTATTTGATCGGGTTGTCTGGGGAAATACGATGATCGAAATACCCTGCTGCAGCCGCTTCTCCCCTTCATTGAGAACCGTTTTCAGATCATGACGGGGATTGGTCCGACTGACCGCCACCGGATCACGGGCGCGCATGATATGCTTGAATACCGGGTAGGTCAGCAGGCTTTCCTTGACAACGAATGTTACGGGCTTCAACGGCTGCACCACGCCAGGCAGGAGCAGAGTCTCCATCATGCTCATATGATTACCAATAATTACGCATGGACCATCTGTTTTCTGAAGGTTCTCCAAACCGGAGAGCTGAATGCAGACACCGATATCCTCCAAGAGTCGCAAGACCTCGAGACTGCTGGCCGCCCAGTCAGCACCATCATATTCTCCCCGCTTTGCCAAACTGCTGGCCCTGAAGACCACCCCCATGAATCGGCTATAAAAAGACAGGGTAGGTACGATTCTGGCAATACATGATAAGTCCCTTCGGGCGGTCCTGTACGATGAACCGGTCAATACTCCTTCATTCATAATCCTCACTCCTGAAATACATATCTTGCAAGGCTTTGTGATTGGCCTTCTAAATCCATTTCATTTTTTTGAGATACAACAGTTGCACAACAAAAACCCCGAGAATCATCCCGACAAAGACAAGAAAACCCCATTTGCTGTCGGCTCCGGGGATACCACCGAGATTGACTCCCAATAGGCCCGTCAGAAAACTGAGAGGCATGAAAATCGTTGCCACCAAAGAGAGAGCATACATTCGTTTGTTTATCTGCTCGGACAATCGGCTGATCAGTTCTTCATGGAGCACAATCGAACTGTCACGAACAGAATCCAGTTCTTCTACATAACGGACAAGGCGGTCGGCAACCTCCCGAAGCCGCATTCTATCAACATCTTCAAGCCAAACTATCTTAGAAATCTGCAGATGCCCGAGGGCTTCGCGTTGTGGCGCAAGATAGCGCCTGAGCTCGATAATCTGGCGGCGTAGAGTCGAGAGAACTGGCCGCATCACATTGCTCTCTTCGGCCATTAACTGTTCTTCGAGTCCATCAAAGGTTTCCTCAAAATCCTCCACTACATCGCCAATCCTGTTCATCACATATTCAAACACCCGGGCCAGGAACTCACCAGGTGAACCCGGCCCTTCGCCCTGCTCAATGGCCCACTGCATATCATCGATTGAGGTCAGGTTGCGTTTTCCGGTACTGATCACACAGTGCTCATCGATCCACAAACGAATAGCCACCATATCTTCCGGATCGGCCCCAGGATTGAGATTGACACCGCGAAGTCCCATGAGCAAACCGGCATGAAACGGCGTGCATCTCGGCCTCGAATCTTCCGAGAGAAGATTATCGACGACCAGGTAATCGAGCCCCTTTCGCTCTTTCAACCACTGACGAACAAAGGGATGACTGTAATCAAGGTGCAGCCATAAAAGCGCATCCCCTGCCTGCCATTGCTCGACTTCCTGCCAGCCAATCCTGATGCCTCCGCCATTGCCGTCGAGGAGATAGGCCTTCACCAGACCGCCCTGTTCCATTCGTCGTCTCTCTACTTAAACTGATCTTTTGATATGGATATCGCGTTGCGGAAACGGTATCTCGACGTCATGCTGTCGAAATGCCTCATCAATCTTGAAATTGATTTCACTGCGGACGCGGCGCTTGTTATCGACATTTTTCAGATGGCAGAGCAACTCAAAGTTCAGCGAGCTGTCACCGAAGGCCTCGAAAAAAACCTCGGGATTGGGTGAGCTGCCATCGACTATCACCTCACCGTTGCCGCCTGCAATCTCAAGCAACAGCTGCCTTACCAGTTCCGTATCGGAACCATAGGCCACCCCTACCGAGACACTCAATCGCCCCCGGGAATCATTGAACATCATATTGGTAACCGGCGAGGCAATGAGTTCGGAGTTCGGGACAATAACATCCGAGCGATCAAAGGTCTGAATTATCGTGGAGCGGACACTGATCTTCTTGACGTAACCCTCGGTCGATCCGACGACAACCCAGTCTCCCCGCTTAATCGGCCTCTCAAAAAGCAAGATCAGGCCTGAAACAAAATTATTGACGATATTCTGCAGGCCAAAACCTATTCCAACAGACAGTGCCCCGGCGATCACCGCCAGGTTCGTAAAACTCACCCCGGCAAGCGAGAATGCCATCAGTGCAGTAACAACATAACAGGCATAGCCGATCACGGTAAGCATCGCCTCTCGGGTACTGGCAGCGAAGGCCGGATTGGGGGTCCATTTCTGTTCCAGCAGTTTCTTGAGCCAGAAGGTGGCCGACCAACCAACGATAAAAACCAGGATGCCCAGAACAATCCGCGAGGGGATTATGAGCAGGTTGCCGACATGAAATCCCTCAAAGAGAAAGGTGAACAAGATCCCGGCATAGAGTGCCGAGGGATCCCAAATCCGCAAAAGGAGGAGAGCCGCGAAGAGCAGGAGGATAATTCTTGCCATATCCTGCAACCAGCCAATGCTTTTCTCTAATGCCTCTTCGTCGCGCTGCCGGGATATTCCTATTTTCCGAGCCAGCCAGCCTTTCTCCTGAATCAGATGGGCGTATAACCATTGCAGTACATCAAAGATCAGCACAGTGGATGCATAGAGGAGAAACGACAGGGCCAGGCTGGTCATCACATAGAGTGAAAGTGCGCGAAAACCACTGATTTCCAGATAGACGACACCTCCCCCCACGATAAGCAGCACGGGCCGGACAAACCGCCAGCTCGATCTCAAACGGCTACACTGTATCGCAGCCTGCACGCTGACAAAAATCAGCAGACAACAGCACAGGACTGCTATGGCCCGCCCGATATAGAGGATAAATTCAGGTAAAAATGCCGACTCAGAGCATTTGATAATAAAGAGGAGAATAGCAATACCGACGGCAGCGACACGCAACTGCCATCTCCAACGCAGCAGATTCGTCTGCTCCCGACCTGTTTCATCAATCCCTGCAAGATGCCAGAGGGCCTCAACCAGAAGAGGCAGAAAGCACGCGATCAACAAAGCCAGGAAGATCCAGGAAAACGTCGATGGAGAATCGGCCTGACGCAGCAACCAGGAGGCTATCGTGCCACCAATCAGAAAACCCAGAAACATCCTCTTGGCAAGGGACTGGTAATGGATCCGAGTAATCAGAAATCCTAAGGTGGAATTGTCAGCCGGTTTGACCAAGTGCTGCATTCTGGCCGGCATCCGGATGCAGAACCAAATTGCACAAAGGACGATCAACAGGCTCAGCGCAATTTGATGCACGGAAAGCCTTGCCGGAAATGCCGTCTCGTTCAGTCCCTCCCATAGATTTGCGTTCGTATCAATATGAAGAGACCAAAAAGGAAGCCCTTGGACGAATAATCTCTGACGATAGCCGGCCTTCTGGAGCGTCTCCAGGTCCTTCAAGGCATCTGTTGCCGCAAGAGTGAGCAGCCGATATTCCGCCAGTTCGGCATCTTTGGCCTTGCGTTTTGCCTCGATCCCGTTTCGCTCCCGGACAATTTTTTCCGATTCCCCCTCAACCTTTTCTCCCAATAGTTTCAGGGAGTCATCAATCTCTTTAATCTGGTATTGAATGGCCAGCTGGCCATTTTTACCCTGCAGGAGATGATTGGCGATGTCCTTTTTCAGTGACTCCAGTTCGTCGGAATCACGTTTTTTATCGGCCAGAGAGGACACCAGTTTTTTAATAACCTGTCGCCCCTTCAACGGATCGTAATTCTCGTCACCCGCCTGAGTCTCTTGGGATGTTGCCGCAAAAGACGATATGCCCCACAACAGGAGGACAAGCAAAAAACAACAGGCGGGTATTTCTCGTTTCATCGGGTTTGCCATATCTATTAAATATTCACGGAGAGAATTGAGAGCCACACCTGAGACTCTGGCTCTCAACCAGAGTAAATACTTACAAAAATATAAGGATGCTGGAAAGGAGAAATATGAGGGGAACAAACAATGCAGCAGGATTATTTCGAGGGATACGGAGAGGCACGAACCGTTTACAAAGGAAGTCGCAGCAGCGGAGAGAGAGGAAGTGTGCCTAGCACTCTCCCTGCCCATCAAGGGTGCGGCGTACAGCCATAGCGATCTCGAAACGCGTCACAGGCTTGAGGATGTACTGTCGAACGCCGATGGCACTGGCCTTCGCCTCGTTCATCAATTCACTGAAGCCGGTGCAGAGGATTACCGGCATATCCACGCGTATCTTCCGGATCGCCTGGATCAACTGGGCGCCATTCATACCCGGCATGGTCATATCGGTTATCAGCAGATCAAAGGCCTCGGGGTCCTTCTCGACCAGCGCCAAGGCATCTTGCGGCTTGAGCATCGCCGTCACCTGATAGCCAAGTCCCTGCAGTATCCTCTGCTCAATTTCAAGCACAGCCTTTTCATCATCTACCAGCAGCAGCCTCTCGGTGCCGCCACAGACCTCCGACTCTTTCTCGGCGTTTTCCTCTGGCCCCTTCCGGACACTCAGGGGAAGATAAACCTGAAAAGTGCTGCCCTGCCCCGGTTCGCTGTAGACGGAAACATATCCGCCATGGTTCTTGACTATGCCATGGACCATCGCAAGGCCCATCCCTGTCCCACTATCCTTGTCTTTGGTGGTGAAGTAGGGATCAAAGATCCTTTCGAGAACCGCCCGTTCCATGCCCATGCCGGAATCGCTTATCCGCAGAATGACATAGGGGCCGGGCGCCAGATGCAGGCTCTGTATCTTGGGGTCATTTTTCGACAGGAAGGTCTGCACCAGTTCCACCACCAGAAGACCGCCGGTTTCCCGCATGGCATGGTAGGCGTTGGTGCCAAGATTCATTATGATCTGGTGCATCTGAGTCGGGTCGGCCATTACCATGGCTTCTTCGATCTCAAAATTTTCGCGCATTTCAATTGTTTGTGGAATTATCGAGCGCAGCATCTTCAAGCCATCTCTGGCAATACTGACTATCTCAATGAGTTTGCGCTCACCCGTCTGCTGCCTACTGAAGGTTAGGATCTGCTTGACGAGATTTTTCGCCCTGGTGGCCGCCTGCAGCACCCCTTGCAGATCCTTGCTGACGCGGCATCTTTCTTCGCTGCAATCGGTATTGACACTGATCTGGGCCAACTCGGCATAGCCTATGATAGCCGAGAGGATATTGTTAAAGTCATGGGCTATGCCGCCGGCAAGGGCCCCAATGGCCTCCATTTTCTGGGACTGACGCAACTGGATCTCAAGCCGATCCCGCACCTGCTCTGCCCTCTTGCGCTCAGCAATCTCAAACAGTAGCTCTGCATTTGCCTGTTCAAGTTCGCTGATGCGCTGCTGCAGCTCCGGGTAGTAACTTTTCCGTATCGACCTCTCACCAAGACCAATAATGCTCTCTCTGAGTTGAGCCCTGGCAGATTCTTCATCAGAGGGCTTCTGCATAGACCACCTCAATATCACGGATATTCGGCATCCTCGGGTTGGTCACCATGCAGGGATCCTTGATAGCATTGCGGGCAAGCTCTGGAATATCAGAGGTTTTCACCCCTCTCGCCCCAAGACTGCTGTGAATCCCAACCACCTCTTTTAAGTTCCTGATCCTGGTCAGGACTGCAGACTCGGCCTTCCTGGCAGTCCGACCGCCAAGATCGAGACCGAGGGCCTCGCCAACCTTACGATAACGGAGGCCAGCCTCCTGAAAATTATAGGCCATGACCGGGCCGAGGAGGATGGCATTGCACTCCCCGTGCGCCAGATCAAGCAAACCGCCGAGACTGTGGGCCATGGCGTGCACTGCGCCGAGGCTGGCGTTGGAGAAGGCTAGGCCCGCCTCAAGACTACCGAGCATCACCCAACCGCGCAACTCAAGATCATCGGGGTGCTCCAGCACAGCAGGCAGATAGGTACTGATGAGCCGTATAGCATCAAGGGCATGGAGATCAAGGAGTGGCGAGTTGGCCGTTGAGACATAGGCCTCAATGGCGTGGACCAGGGCATCCATGCCGGTACAGGCGGTAAGGTAGCTGCCCATTGTCAGGGTTGCCGCCGGATCGATCAGGGCCACATCCGGGACCGTGGTCTTACTGATGATGGCTATTTTGACATGCTTCTGCTTGTTGGAGATGATGGCGAACTGTGAGACATCGGCAGAGGTGCCGGCCGTAGTCGGAATACAGATGAGCGGCGGGCCGGGTATCGGAACCTTGTCAATCCCTTCAAACTCGAGGATGTTTCTGCGATTTGTCGAGACAATGCCGATGCCTTTGGCACAGTCCATGGCACTGCCGCCGCCAACCGCGACAATCACATCACAGTTATTGCCGGCATAGAATTCGGCCCCGACCATAACTTCTTCCGCCCGGGGATTTTGCGATATTGCCGAGAAAATATGGCAATCAAGCCCTTCTTCTTCCAAGTTGGCCATCACCTTTGCGCAACAGCCGACATCAATGACTCCCTGATCGGTCACCACCATAACTCGTTTTGCGCCGAAATTACGGGCATATCTCCCGGCCAGACCGAGAGCTCCGGCACCGAAAACAAATTCTGGAGCAACAAATTTGCGCAGTTCCAACATACCCAACACCTCCGTGCCTTCCAGGCCATAGTGTCCAGCATTGTCGACCGATAGAAGAGGTTACTACTCCCCCCCATCACCCATCTTACTGCATTATCAGGTTTGAGCGGGCAAATGTCAACCTCTGGCCCTTTGTGCGAGCAGAATGCCGGAGGAAATAGAATGCCGGAAAGAGAGGTATCCGATTTCGGAGAGGTTTCCAAAAAAGAAAGGACCTGCTACGATCTATTGTAGCAGGCCCGATATGTAAAAGCCGCAAGGGCCAGAAGATATGCTGTAAGGCAGGAAGATAATCGACACACCGTAAGGTGTGAGATAATCATCTCACAAAAGGGGAGTCGAAAAAGCAGGATGACCTGTTTAACACAGTCATTCGGCTCATGCAATACTAATTTTCTATTTTTTTTCATAGCTACCACTTCCTCTTTCGGCTGGATGTATGATAGTCTCATGAGAGAGCAATCATGCAACCATCCGGCTGCCCCGGCAGGCGCCTTGCTTAACCGGTAGAGCTTAAAATAGTTAAAGAATTCTCAATCTTGACAGGGAGGGCGTAATGAAGCTCGTATATAAAGAGGTACCTATAGAATTTCTCACGGCTCTCCCGGAAGGCATTAAATATGTCCAGAAGAAAGGCAAAGATTTCCTCGTGATCGAGCAGCTCTACTGCCGGGATGGCCATAGCCTGATGGCAGACCGTGTGCGTCTGCACGGCGAACCTTCCATCTGCCTCGATGCCATAATTGGCAACCATCGAGGCCGGATTTTCGTCGATGCCTTCTGGGGCAGCCATGACAAACTCTACAGCTTTATCCCGACCGAGGTCGATCTGCACAGCTTTACCGAGGCCCATTGCCCGCACTGCGGCGTAAGTCTCATGGCTGAGCGCATGTGCACCTACGAAGGCTGTGGCTGCTCCCAGGCCATCGTTCTCAATTTGCCCGGCGGTGTCAATAAAATCCTGGTCTGCGCCAAGCTTGGCTGCCCCGAGCACGAACTGGTCATTGGCCAGATGCCGGAGGAGGTCAGCCGTAAGATAAGAAATATAAATTATTTCGGAGAGTTCCATGATGATATGTTCAGAGGTATCTGAGTATGGCGACTGAAGAAAAAAACTATATCGAGATTAATCCGCAGCGCTGCAAAGGATGCGCAGCCTGTGTGGTGGCCTGCCCTCATGATTGCATTGAGGTCGGCTCGGAGATCAACCAGATGGGCTATCAATTCGCCCGTTTTGCTGTCAGCAAATGTATCGCCTGCGGTATGTGTTTCTATACCTGTCCCGAATTCGGGGCCATTACAGTCTATAAGAAATCACGGAAGGGGGCCTGATATGGCTCAGCATCTCATGAAAGGCAACGAGGCGGTGATCTACGGGGCACTGCTGGGCGGGGCGACCCATTATTTCGGCTACCCGATTACCCCGGCCAGTGAAATCGCCCATGCCGCCGCCGATCTTTTTCCCCGTTGTGGCAGACATTTCCTCCAGGCCGAATGCGAAGTCTCCTCGATCAGTATGCTTTACGGCGCAGCCGCGGCAGGGGCACGAGTCATCACCGGCTCTTCCGGGCCGGGACTCTCACTGATGGCCGAGGGTCTTTCCTACCTTTCAGGTTCTGAATTGCCCTGCGTGGTGGTGGATGTCCAGCGGGCCGGGCCGGGACTGGGTTATATTTGGCCCGAGCAGGCCGATTACAACTTTATCGTCCACGGGGCCGGCCATGGCAGCCACAGTGGCGTAGTCCTGGCCCCGAATTCCGCCCAGGAGATGTGCGACTTCGCCTATAAGGCCTTTGAGCTGGCTGAACGCTATCGCTGCACTGTCTTTATCCTGTCGGACGCCTACATCGGCCAGATTATGGAACCGGTTGAGTTGCCCCGCCAGATCCAGGCCAATCCCCACAAGGATTGGGCACTGTATGGCGATGCGGTGAGCCGGCACAATCTGATCTCCTCCATCTACCTGAAAATGGAAGTACTCGAGAGGCACAATCAGCACCTGCAGGATAAATACCGCCGGATGGCGGAAGAGATCGTCGATTTCGAAGAGGTCGAAACCGCCGACGCCGAATATCTCTTTGTGGCCTATGGCATCACCGCCCGTATCTGCCATTCCGCCCTGCATGAACTGCGCAGAAAAGGCATCAGGGCCGGGATGCTGCGCCCGAAAACCCTCTTCCCCTTCCCTGATGTCCGCCTACAGAAACTAGCCAGGCAGGTGAAGAAGATTATCGTGGCAGAGCTCAGCAACGGCCAGATGGTGCGGGATGTCCGTCTCGCTGTAGCAGGTGCTGTACCGGTGGATCTCTATAACTATATGGGCGGTCGGATCCCATCGACCGAAGAGATTGTCCAGCGCCTGGAGACTGATATTGCCGCTAGCTAGTGTCGTAATACTATCGTCCAGCAGTGCACGGTTCGTTTTTCAGGGAGAATAAAAAGATGCCCACCATAAAACACCAAAAGGCCAGGTCACTCTATCCCACCTTTGAACGCAAGTCCCCAGGTGCCGAAGTCAGCCACTACTGCCCCGGCTGCGGCCATGGCACCGTCCATAACCTGATCGCCGAGGCAATTGATGACCTTGGCATTCAGGACCGGGTGATCTTCTGTTCGCCGGTGGGCTGCAGTGTCTTTGCCTATTATTATTTTGATGTCGGCAATATCCAGTGCGCCCATGGTCGGGCCCCGGCGGTGGCCTCCGCCATCCGCCGCACCCATGACGAGGCGATCGTCATCTCCTATCAGGGCGATGGCGATCTGGCCGGGATCGGTATGAGCCAGATAGTGCACGCCGCCAACCGCGGCGAGAACATCACGGTCTTTTTCATCAATAATGCCATCTACGGTATGACCGGTGGCCAGATGGCCCCCACCACCATCCTCAATCAGAAAACCGTCACTACCCCCGGCGGTCGCAATGCCGCCAACGAAGGTTTCCCCATTGGAATATCAGAGATCATCAATAGTCTACATGCCCCGGTCTTCGTCGAACGCGTCTCCCTGGCCACGGCTCCCAAAGTCATGAAAGCCCGCATGGCGATCCGCAAGGCCCTGCGCAATCAGGTCGACCATAAGGGTTTCTCGCTGGTGGAAGTGCTGTCGCCCTGCCCGGTCAACTGGAAGATGACACCGGTCGAGGCGCGCCGATGGTTGGAGGAAAACCTGGAGCCGGTCTTTCCGATCGGCAATCTTCGTGATCTGGCAAAAGGCCCCTTCGACAAGGTGGACCGAAGAAAAACAGGCCACGTAAGCGATAAGAAAATCCTGGAAATCCTCGGTGTTAATGAAGGGGAGGTGCACACCAGAACCATCCACCTCAAACAAGAGCAGAACGTCAAAATCGCCGGTTTCGGTGGCCAGGGCGTGTTATCCACCGGCATTCTGCTAGCCAACTGCGCTATTGCCGAAGGCCTCAAGACCACCTGGCTGCCATCCTACGGTGCGGAAATGCGCGGCGGCACAGCCAACGCCAGCATCAATATCTCCCATGAGCCCATCGGCTCACCCATCGTCTCGTTTCCCAATAACCTGATGGCCATGAATCTTCCTTCACTCGATGCCTTTGAAGATAGCGTGCGGCCTGGCGGCTGCATTTATGTGAATTCTTCCCTGGTGCCAAGAAAGGTCAGACGCGAGGATGTCACTGCCTTTCATATACCGGCCACTGACATGGCCAACAGCATCGGTGCCGTTCAGGTTGCCAACGTGATACTTCTTACCGTCTACGCCCTGGTTTCGGGGGCAATCACCCTGGAGACATTACAGAAGGTCATCCCGCTCTCGATAAAACGCAAGAATCTGGTG
>JAUYSF010000377.1 GCA_030696435.1 Desulfoprunum sp.
ATCAATTCCTGTGGCTCGGTCCAGCATCGGGGTTTGGACAGCAGCTGGACAACAAGCATTGATCCGTATTCCAAGAGGCGCATTTTCGACAGCAGCCGATCTTGTCAAGCCGGCAACGGCATGTTTGGTTGCAGCATAAGAAGAAAATCCGGGACAACCGACAGTGCCGAGAACAGAAGACATGTTTACGATATTCCCGAAACCCTGTTTCTTCATTTGTATGAGTTCATGTTTCATACACAACCAGGTCCCTTTGACGTTTACTGAAAACAATCGATCAAAATCCATTTCTGGAATTTGCTCAATGAGTTCACCGAGTTTACCCTCAATTCCAGCATTGTTTATCGCGATATCCAATTTTCCGTAAGTGTCCACGATCAATTTGATCATGTTTTCCACTTCTGCCGAAACAGAGATATCAACTTTTACAGCTGTTGCTTTTCCTCCGTCTCGAAGGATCTCGGTTTCTACTCTTTTAGCAGCATCGTAGTTGATATCCGCAATAACTACCGCCGCTCCATTTTTGATGAGTTTCAACGCGACAGCCTTTCCCATTCCAGATCCAGCACCTGTAACCAAGATCACTTTGTTCTCAAATTTTCTCATTCTCTTCGCACCTCCGCAAACGAGTTTTTGTTTTTTAAGAGTTTGTCTGTGTGTCAACAGAGAGACTATTTTAATAAATTCAACAGTTCATCGGATGCGAAAACATCTCGATAAAACGTCAACTGCTCTCCTTTATAATAGCAGCCTCCTCGATGACCACGACGAATCCATGAAACACTTCCTTTGGCGATGGTTTCATGTGTTGCGTTATCCAAACATGCCCACTCAAACCAAACGAATTCTCCGTGGAACATCACAATCGGCCAGGTCATCGTTACACCAGGCTGCGCAATCAAAGCCCACCAATGTTGTTCTCGGGCCTTTTGCTCGGTAAGACCATAGAACGGGCCATCCTGGCAGTGATAAACGAGGTCCTCTCGGTATTCTCCGGTTAAAATATCACCTCTTGCCTGTCTGAGTGCTTCGCAGTGTGTCGGCCACCAATCTTTGTTCTCTTTTTCAATCTCTACGAGAGAATAGCCCGGGGTAATGTCAGGCAGCTTGTCCTCTTTCATCGCGACAAATTTCAGCGCGTCCGTTATCAACTGAGCTCTTACCTCATCAGATATGAGACTGACCCCTGAATAATTAGCTGCGAGACCTTCATAATAATTTGTTCTTTTTTTCATATTCGTTCCTCCATACAAACGACACTTTTTCGGATTTCATTCAAAAAGACCTTGTTGAACATATCGACTATTCCGGGATGCTTTCCGGAAATCAGATTGCCGTCTACAACGATCTCAGCAGTTCCTTCTCCCTCATACACAATTTCCGCTCCGGCATTCTCAACGTCACAGACAATATTATGCGCACAGGTAACTTTTCGGTCTTTTAACAAGTCCTTGTCGGCGCATAAGAGCCAGATACTATGACAGATTGTTCCAACAAGGATATTTCCCTCCATTGCCGATCGGATGAAAACAACGGCTGGCGCCATATTTTTCTGGCCCTTTTTTATGCTTATTTGATATCGACTCCTATCCATGGCGTATCCACCAATCAGAATTATTCCGCAATAATCGGATGGCTTTACGCTATTGATTTCCACAGTGACAGTTACTCGTTCCTTTACAATATTGTTTTCAGGATTTGATCCAAAATGCAGCTCAGAGTTGCCCCAGAGATGCGAAATATACTCAACTTGATATCCATTCTTGCTAAAGAACGTGTTGAACTTTGTATACTCGGTACCGTCGAAGTGATCTTCAATAACAACCGCAATTTTGTCAGTAGGCATGTTCATAGCTCCTTTTCTAACTGGAAAGTGTGAAAACTCTGAGGAGAGTTGTGTCGATAATTGACGGACAAAGTAGGTCTATTGTTCAAGTTACATGGAACACCACCTGGCACTCGTTTCAGCTTTGAGAATTATTCAATTTTACCTAACAATATGAAGATGATAACCTTTCACATATCGACCATACGTACAGATTATGCATGTACTCACATCAGTCTATTTGAAAAGGGGAACGAAAGTCAAGTGAAGCAGCCTTGAAAAAAATTCGTAACTATTCAGCTGAAATTATTTACGTTCTTTGGGAAAAATGATCTTGACTCAAGGTATTTGGCGAAAATCTTAAAAGCTCCTCGATTTCCGATCAAGGTCATACTGCCATACAGGACAGTCGAATTTTCAGGTCAATGGACGGAGCCAAAATATTCTGCCGCATATGCAGCTACCTGTCGACCTGTAGAAAACAAGGCCTCACTGCATCTGAAGCTTTGCGCTTGTTCTTTCAAGACAGGCGACCATCCTTCATGGCAGAAACTGAATCGTTACAAAAATTATAGCCATTGAGAAATGAACAGAATACTGTGGAAAATATTTTGGAGCGTGAGAAGTTGGGCTTTTGATGGTCCTTGAAAAGATAAGCTGTTGTCGAAAAATAAATCAAAGAAACCAAAGGGGGATATATGATTGAGCGTAAACCTGCGATAAAAAAACTGTCCACATCCAACACCAAGCAGGAGATGCTTGATTCCTATAACGATCTCCTGAAGCAACTGGAAGAAAAACGGGAAGCTGAGACCCCGCCGGAAAAAAAGGTTGCCGAAAAAGCGGCCAGACAGGTCGTCACGGCTGCAGATTCCCTCTCAAGTGAGTCGGTAATCCACAATATCAGCGGCTTGAAGGCAGAGGTCGGTAAGATGCTGTCCGCCTTGTCCGATCGGTTGGAGGAGGAATTGGGGCGATATGAAGCCGTCAAGCATGCCATTACCGAGAAGGAACAGGAACTGTCAGAGATCTACGAGATCCAGAAAGCCGCCTCCTCGCTTGCTGCCCTCATCGAAGCTCAAAATCTGAAAAAAGAGGAGTTTGAGCACGATATGAAAACCCGCAAAGAGGATCTCGTCCGGGAGATAGAGGAGACGCGGACTGTTTGGCAGAAAGACAAGGCGGAGCGCAATGCCGAGCAGAAGGAACAGGATATCGTCGAGGCCCGGAAGCGAAGCCGGGAGAAGGAGGAATATGATTATGCCCTGCAGCGTGAACGGCAGGCAGTAAAAGATGCCTTTGAGAAAGATACGACCGGTCTGGCGGAAGAAAAGGAACGGCTGGAACGAGAAATTGGCCTGCGGCGAGAACAGACCGATCGTGAGTTCGCCGAACGGGAGCAGGCAATAGCCCGCCAGGAACAGGAATTGATCGATCTGCGAACCAGGGTGGCGGCATTCCCCGAGGAACTCGAAACTACCGTGGCGCGGGAAGTAAAAGCTGCGGTGGAGAAGGTGCAGACAGATGGAAAATTCCGCCTGGATCTCCTGCAGAAAGAATCTGAAGGGGAGCGCAACGTCCTGCAGGCAAGAATTACTTCACTGGAAATCATGATAAAAGATCAGTCAGCCCAACTGGCCAAACTCAACGAGCAAGTAGAAAAATCCTACTCACAGGTGCAGGCAATAGCGGTCAAGGCGGTGGAGGGCTCAGCGGCGAAGGCGGTTTCGCTTGCTCAGTCCCCGCAACGACAGGGGGAGCAGTAGGGAAATCACCTCTGGGGATGATGAGGAGAACGCCCACCACCTTTTGGCGAATTGGAACATATGTATAATTCCGAGATTGAAACGATACCCGGCACATTGCCGGTGCTGGAGACTGTCCAACTGCAGCCGTGGTTTACCTCGGCTGTGCTTAACGAGGGCTTGAGGCTAATACGCCGGAAAAAGGTCAATGAGTTTCTCTTTGTCCGCAATGCAGCCGGGGCACTTATCGAGAGTGAGGCAGTCGTCGCGCTGCAATTTGAAAGGAGTACGAAATTACACCAGGGCTTTATCATCCGGAACAGACATTGCGGTCTCTGTCGTCTCAGGATTGATGATAAAGGCTGCGCGCATACAGCCGCCCTGGCTATACTCAGCCTGAATCCGGCCTCGGGGGCCGCCAAGGCGATGCCGATGCCGCTGGCCTTTGAGGAGAGCGGCTGGCTGAAGATCGGTGTTTTCCTGTATGAATGGCTGAGCCGGACGCAGTATGCGGTGAGCCGTAGCCCTCAAGATGGGTTCTCCGTCCTGGAAATAAGCCCTGCCGAGGGGCTGATGCAGGTAGGTATTCCGGAATCCTTTGCACTCCAGGGGGAGCTGTTCTTTTCTCATGACCAACAAAAATCAGGAACGGAGAAACCGGCAACTGGTCTCAGTGCCCTGAACCGTCAACTGCAGTCCTGGATCAGAACCCCGGGGGAACGTTCTCTTGAGGATGAAGGGCTCAGCAGCAAAGGGTGGAAAAAGGATACCTCGTTTTGGATCTGGCTGGCTCGAATGCTCTATATGCTCCATGGTGACATACTCCCCGGGATTCACCGGGATCAGGCCTCTTGCCGCTTTGAACTGCGTATAAACCAAGGCCTCGGGCCAGGCACACTGACCTTGGGCCTGCCGAGGGCAAAAACGTGGGAAATTGTCCGGGAGCTGTATTCACCCTCGAAAGAAGTACAGATATTACCTGCGGCAAGGGAATGCTTTCGGGTCTTTTTTAATAAAGACAATAACCTGGAGGTTGAGCCGAGCCTGCGTCTTGCGGACGGCAGGATTCTTGCCCGGCGGGATCTGGTCGATAATCTGTTCTCCAGCACGTATTATCTTGCCGGTGAAGGCTTTCTGCCGATAATCCGTATCCCGGCTGAAGGGACGTTCCGCAAATCGGTCACCGCTGCAGCCACCCTGCCACTTCTTGGTTTTTTACAGAACGAGGCGGAGAGGGATACTTCGTTTACAGTGGCTCCCAATGACATCCCGGCCTTTCTTGAGGCAAACCGGGATCCGCTGCACTTTTTCGATAATATCGTCGATACCGATCTGCTGCAGCTGCAGATCCGGGAATGCCCCGACCGACTGATCATTGATTCCTTCGAGGAGCAGGAGGGCTGGTGCTTCCTGTCCTGTCATTACGGCCTTGGCAACACCAATATCACCCTGAATGATATCCTGGCCGCGAGAGAAAAGAGACTGACCTGTCTGCCCGGCAAAGAATGGCTGCAGATTGACGGGACACCGCTGTCCTGGCTCTATAAACTGGCCGAGGATCGTCTCGTAACCGACGGCTCCGGCAGGATCCGTCTGAGCCATCGGGAGGTCATGGCGCTGACCGCGATCATTCCCGATATCGAGATCGCCATCGAACAGAAACCACTGCGGAAACGGCTCACCGATCTGCTCGATGTGACCTGCTGGACCGACGACGGTTCTTTGGAACAGGTCCCTGACCATCTGCGTTTGTATCAGCGCCATGGTCTGGCCTGGTTGAGCCAGCTGTTCAAGTTGGGGATTGGAGGGCTTCTCGCTGATGACATGGGACTTGGCAAGACCCACCAGGGGCTTGCTCTTTTGCAGTCCGTGGCCCGTGGGGGCGAGAAAACGTTGATGCTGGTGGTCTGCCCCGCTTCAGTGGTCTTGAACTGGGCTGAAAAAATCGACCGGTTTTACCCTGGGATGGACTATGCCGTCTATTATGGGCCACAGCGGGATCTGCAAAAGGCGCAGGAGCGGGGGCTGATTCTGACCACCTATGGTGTCGTCAGGCAGGACCAGGATCTCTTGCAGAGGTATCCCTTCGAAATTATCGTCCTTGACGAGATTCAGCATCTAAAAAATCGCAATACCGCAACGCACCGAGCCGTGGCCGCTCTGAACGGCCGGGTCAAGATCGGCCTGACGGGGACTCCCGTCGAGAATTCCCTGCAGGATCTCAGATCGTTGTTTGATATCTGTCTGCCGGGCTTTCTGGGCAGCGAGCGCGAATTCGAGCGGATGTATGTCCAGCCGATAACCGAGGCCGGCAACACCGAGGTGCGGGAGAGGCTTGGCCGCCTTATCCATCCCTTTATCCTGCGCCGCAACAGAAAACAGGTACTGACGGAATTACCCGAGATAATTGAAGATGATCGAATCTGCGAACTGAGTGACGATCAGATCGGCCTGTACCGGGAGATCATCGCGGGCCGGGAGATTGAGCTGGAGAGTCTGGAGAACGAGACGGATGCCATCCCGTATATGAATATCCTGGCCACCATCACCCGGCTCAAACAGATCTGCGATCATCCTTGCCTGGTCCGGGGCTGCAGCGATCCAGGGGAGTATGCCAGCGGCAAATGGGACCTGTTTGTCGAGCTGACAGCGGAACTGCTGGCCGCGGATATGAAATTCGTCGTTTTCAGTCAGTATGTCGGTATGCTTGATCTTATCGAGAGGTATCTTCAAGGTGCAGGCATTGGTTTCTGCAGCCTGAAGGGAAACATGCCGGTCGGTAAACGGCAGAAGATGATTGCCGAGTTTAACCAAAATCCGTCCTGCAGTGTCTTCTGTGCCAGTCTGCTGGCAGGCGGTGTCGGTATCGACCTGACCGGCGCCCAGGCGGTCATCCATTATGATCGCTGGTGGAACCCGGCCAAAGAGGAGCAGGCCACCGCCCGTGTCCACCGGATGGGCCAGAAAAACGTGGTCCAGGTTTTCCGGCTGATCACCCGGGGGACCCTGGAAGAAAAGATCCATCACCTGATCAGCAAAAAACGTGAGATTGCCAGCTCCCTGATTCAGGAGGATGAGGCCGGTATCATCAAGCAGATGGATCGCCGACAGCTGGCGGATCTGTTCCGGTTCTCACCGGTTTCCCCTGGATAACCACAGAGAACGGACAAGCCTATCAACGTGCTTGAGAAGAGGGCCGGGGTGTTGTATTGATTCATTTTGTTCGATTATTCCGCAAAGTATGGCTCTGAAGGAGAGATAGTGATGCACAGGCTGATTCGTTGGATGCTGGCCCTGTTGGTGGTTGTTGGGATTGCTTTTCTGATTTGGCAGAAGACCCGAACCAAACCCGTTGAGGTCGTCGTCAAACCGGTGGTCCGGGGCGTGGTGGAAAAGACGGTCGCCAATACCCGCGCCGGTACGGTCAAGGCCTGCCGCAGGGCCAAGCTCTCGCCCAGCATCGGTGGCCAGATTGCCAGTCTGCCGATCCATGAAGGCGATCAGGTGAAGGCCGGGGCATTACTGCTGGAGATCTGGAATGAAGATCTGGCGGCCCAGGCGGATCTGGCCGAGCGGGAGGCCGCAGTTGCCGAGGCCCAGGCCAATGCCGCCTGTCTGTCTGCCGAAGAGGCGAACCGGCAGGCGGAGAGGTCAAAGAAATTGCTCCGCCATCAGGCAGGTTCCGAAGAGCAGACCGACCATGCCGTTACCCAGGCCAGATCCTTACAGGCCCAGTGCGAGGCGGCCCGTGCCACCGTGCAGATGAGTCTGGCCCGCATCAATGTGGCCAGGGCCAATCTCTCCCGCACCCGGCTCATGGCGCCGTTTGATGGGGTGGTGGCGAAAATCGAAGGCGAGCTTAATGAGTATGTTACCCCGTCCCCCGTCGGCGTACAAACCCCGCCCGCTGTCGATCTCATCGAAAACAACTGCTATTATGTCTCGGCCCCGATCGATGAGGTGGATGCCGCCGCAGTCCGGGTCGGCATGAATACCCGAATCAGCCTTGACGCCTTCAAAGAGAGGCAGCTTGTCGGCACGGTGCGCCGCATCTCACCCTATGTGCTCGATGTGGAGAAACAGGCCAGGACCGTCGATATCGAGGCGGCCTTCACGAATCATGGTGATTTCAAGGACCTCCTGGCCGGTTACAGCGCCGATGTGGAGATTATCCTCGCCACCCGGCCCGACACCCTGAAGATTCCCACCGAGGCTGTACTTGAAGGCAAGAAGGTCTTCGTCTACTCGGCGGACGGAAAGAAGGTGCACGAAGTGACGATCAAAGCAGGCCTTGCCAACTGGGCCTTTACCGAGGTCACCTCCGGACTCAAAGAGGGCCAATCCGTGGTGGTCAATGTCGATAAACCCGGCTTAAAGGATGGTGTATCCGCCGTTGTTGCCGAGACCGCGCCATGATCAGCCTGTCCCGCATCAGAAGAGAATTTCAGGTCGGTGACGAACGGGTTCTCGCCCTGCGCGATGTCGACCTGACGGTTGATACCGGCGAGTATATCGCCATCATGGGGCCTTCCGGTTCCGGCAAGTCGACGCTCTTGAACATGATCGGCCTGCTCGATCGGCCCGACAGCGGCACCTATCTCCTGGAAGGTGAAGACATGACGACCCTTAACGACAAGCAGCAGGCCGCCCTGCGCCGCCATAAGATCGGCTTTGTCTTCCAGTTTTTTCATCTGGTGCCGAGGATGTCGGCTGCCGAGAATATCGAGCTGCCGATGATGCTGGCGGGTTTTGAGGCGGGAGAGCGCAAGAGGCGTGTACACGAGGCGCTGGAGGCCTTTGGTCTCACCAATCGGGCCCGGCATCGGCCGGATCAGCTCTCCGGCGGCCAGCGGCAACGAGTGGCCATCGCTCGTGCGACTATCATGCAGCCCCACATCCTGCTGGCCGACGAGCCCACCGGCAATCTCGACCGGGTCTCGGGCAAAGATGTGATCGATATCCTGGAAGCCCTTAATCAAAAAAACATCACCCTGATCATGGTGACCCACGACCCGGAACTGGGCCGTCGAGCCAAGCGCCAGATCCATATGGTGGACGGCCGGATCGATTCGGATCGGTAAGAATACAACACCCCCCCACCACATGAAGATAACCGATATCATCCGCTTTGCCTTTCGGGCCTCGACCGGCTATCCAACCAGAACGCTGCTGATGCTTCTGGCCATGGCCATCGGCGTGGGCTCGGTGGTGATCCTTTCGACGCTGGGCGAGGGGGCGCGGAGTTATGTCGTGGGGCAATTCTCTTCTCTGGGCACGAACCTGCTGATCGTTCTGCCCGGTCGCTCCGAGACGGTCGGCGGGCCGCCGCCACTCCTCGGCATTACCCCGAGAGACCTGACGTTGGACGATGCCATGGCCCTGCAGCGCTCATCGGCCATTAAATATGTGGCTCCGATCGCTCTTGGCGCAGCGCCTGCTTCCTGGGGCGGGCGAGAGCGGGAGGTGACCATTCTGGGCTCGACCCCGCATCTTTTTCAGGTCCGCCAGCTGACTATGGCCCTGGGCCGGTTTCTGCCGGAGGGTGATGCCTCCCGCGCCGCGTCCGTCTGCGTGCTGGGCTACAAGATCAAACAGGAACTCTTCGGCAATGCCTCGGCCCTGGGAGAACCGATCCGGATCGGCGACCGGCGTTTCCGGGTGGTCGGGGTGCTGGCCAAAAAGGGCCAATCCGTGGGCATGGACATGGGCGATGTCGTGATCATTCCGGTGGCCTCGGCCCAGGCCCTGTTCAACAGCGCCTCGCTCTTCCGAATCATGATCGAGGCCAACGACCGCGACGCCATCGTTCGGGCCAAGGAGACGGTTTTGCGAATCATCCGGGAGCGGCATGACGGCGATGACGATATCACCGTTATCAGCCAGGATGCGGTGCTCGCAACCTTTGATCGCATCTTTACCGCCCTAACTCTGACGGTGGCCGGGATCGCCGCTATTAGTCTTGCGGTGGCAGGTATTCTGATCATGAATGTCATGCTGATCGCTGTCTCTCAGCGGCGGGCCGAAGTCGGGCTGCTCAAGGCCATCGGGGCGCCGGGTGGCCAGATCATGGCCCTGTTCCTGGCTGAGTCGGCGATCCTGTCGATAATCGGTGCGGCCCTGGGGCTGCTGCTTGCCGCTGCCGGGACCTGGATTTTGACTCAGATATTCCCGGATTTTCCCCTGATTGTGCCCTTGTGGTCTCTCTGGGCGGCGGTGGGGGTGTCGGTTGCCACCGGTCTCGTGTTCGGTGTGCTGCCGGCGCGGCGGGCGGCCCGGCTCAATCCGGTATTGTCGCTCTCAAGGCGGTAAGATATGTATATCCGTGACATCGTCAAAATATCCTTCAGCAGCCTGGTCGACCAGCGCATGCGCAGCTTTCTGACGATCCTCGGCATTGCCGTGGGTATTGCCTCGGTGGTGCTGCTGACCTCCATCGGCGAGGGAGTGCACCGCTTCACCCTGGCCGAATTCACCCAGTTCGGTACCAACCTGATCGGCATCAACCCCGGCCGCTCCACTACTGTCGGCATGTCCGGTGCCGTTATCAACAATATCCGGCCGCTCAGTATAGCCGACGAAGAAGCGCTCAGGCACCTCCCTGGCGTGATAGACACTGTCTCGCTGATTCAGGGCAATGCCCCGGTCGAATTTGAAAAACACAGCCGCCACACCAATATCCTCGGGGTGGGGCCATCAGCTGCTGCGGTCTGGCAGATCAATCTCAGCAAAGGGCGATTCCTGCCGGCGGATGACAGCCGGGCGGCCCGTTCCTTTGCGGTTATCGGCAGTAAGGTCCAGAGCGAACTTTTTCGGGATCGGAGCCCGCTTGGGCAGATTGTCAGGATCGCCGGCGAACGCTACCGGGTGATCGGCGTGATGGAGTCTAAGGGCCAGATGCTGGGCTTTGATCTTGATGATGCAGTGT
>JAUYSF010000434.1 GCA_030696435.1 Desulfoprunum sp.
AGATCATTTCCCTTAACCCCCTCAATGACAGCGGTCAGCAGCGTAATGAATACCTCCCTCTCCTCAAGCCTCTGCTCTTCCAAAATGGCATGTGCGGCAGCAAAATTGAACCGGCCGAGAAGGATCATAATTGTATCATCTGACAGTTCTCCAGGCTGACTCCGGATCTCGGCAAAGACCTCGGCCAGCCGCTGAAAGGTTTTGCCGCCAGACCAGCAATCCACCGGCAAATGGCTGTCGTGCTGCCCTGACAGGCCATCACCTGTAATGATGCCTCTCAGCAAGTCCCGAATCTTCTCAGCCCTTGCCGATGTCGATCCGGAATAGCCCTGTAAAAGACGCAGGCAAAGGGGCCGTGCTTGACGGGCAAGACCGGGGAGTTCATGCCCAATCATTGCAAAGGCCCTGGCAAACTCAAGGACATGAAAGATCATCCTGGCCAGGTCCGGATCAGGAAAACAGCAGAAAAAGGCCTCAAGTCCGAATCCCGAGGCGGGAAGTCCATATCTGGCGCGCACAGAAGAAAAATCATCGGAGGTCGGAGCCTGACGATAGGTGCCGACGGCAATGAATCCCCATTGCATGGTAATAATGAATTTATAAAAGAGTAGATTGTCTTCTTTGCCTGAGAACAGGTTCAACCTGTCCGGGAGATAAATCGTCCGGGTGTCTGTCCATATCCGGCCGAGACCATCCGCGGCCAAATCAAGATGCACACCGGAAACACCCCGGATATAGGGGAGCATTCTTCCAACCATCTCCATAAAAGTGACGCCGGCCCTGCCCCGTAGCGGGTCAACAAAATTCTTGTCAATGTCGGACATGAAGTCTCGCGCCGACCGGAGACCACCTTGCTCATAGCGACTAAGGATCTGACGCACCCATTCGGATAGCAGGTCTAACGAAAAGCTGGAAAGCCCTTTTACCCCTGCTGAAAGATAGGAAAAGCACAAACTATTGCTCACCGGCCAGATCGCCGGGACATGACGGAGAAGGGCCTGGCGTTGCAAAGGGCTTGTTTGTGCAAGAATTTCCAGGGCCTCGTCGACCTCCCAGTCGTTGGGGTACGAGGGGGAAATCAAGTCGTAGAATTCCTGTTTCTGATATTCTAAGTCCATGAGGCTTTTTAGAAAATTGACTGAATCATCTCTTCCATTGCAGCCAGCAGTTCCGGATCGTCGCTCAGACTTTGAATCACCCCGGATCTGCAGGCAGACGTGACATCAATGCCCTGGCGCATCAACTGCGCCGCCTGAATAAGAAGACGGGTTGATGCCCCTTCCGCAAGGCCGGACTCCTTGAGACTCCTGGTCATTCCGGCAAGCTTGACCAACTGAGTTGCTCGCCGAATCTCGACATGCCCTTCTGCCATGACAATACGAACCTCCAGATCTGGCTCCGGATAAGAGAAAGACAGCGAGACAAAACGCTGCCTCGTCGAGGGTTTCAAATCCTTCAGAACGCTCTGATAGCCAGGATTGTACGAGACTGCCAGCATGAACTCCGGTGGCGCCACAAACAGCAGGCCGAGCTTTTCCACCGGCAATTCGCGCCGGTCATCGGCCAGGGGATGAATCACCACAGTTGTATCTTTTCTCGCCTCGACTATCTCATCGAGATAACAGATTGCTCCATGGCGCACAGCAAGGGTAAGCGGTCCATCAACCCAAACCGCCTCCGCTCCCTTTACGAGATATCGACCGATGAGATCCGAGGTCGAAAGGTCATCATGACAGGAAACGGTGATCAGAGGCCGTTTCAGCCTCCATGCCATATACCGCATGAAGCGGGTTTTACCGCAACCTGTCGGTCCTTTGAGAAGGAGAGGAAGCCGCTCAGCATAGGCGGCAAGGGCGAGCTCAATTTCATTACTCTGAGCAAGATAGAAGGGTTCGGAGCCTATCCAGTGTTCTTCGATGCGCTGGTTCACGGTATTCACACTTGATAATTTTCAGAGAATTGCTTTCATTTGAGAACCGCTTTCAAATAGAATATGACAGCCCCTGCCATTCAGCAAGCGGCCCAGCTCTCAGAAACTGCGACCGGCGGGCAGATGCCGCAGGAAGCAAGGAAGATTGACCGGAAGAACCAAATAGAGTAAGTACTGCCACACTCGTGGCGATACAGTTTCCTCTGAAAAACATCAAAGGTGCCAGGAGAGCCGTTTCAATTTTCACGTAAAATGCAATGACAGTTCATTCAAGCAAAAGAGACCGTTTGTGAATACCTTTGAAAAGACCTTTTCAGTGCTGGCGATCCTCTTTGAAATCTGCCTGATCTCCTTTTTCCTTCTCTGGCCGCAATACCAACGTCTGCCTCTCCTTCTGCCTGCCGGTTTTATCGGCCTGCTCGTCAATACCGGCCTGATCTTCTTCATATTCAGAGATATCTTCATCAGGACCTTCACAACCCCGCACGCCAAAATATTCTGGGTTGTCACCATCCTCCTCTTCTGGCCGACAAGCCTTATCTATCTCATGAAACACGGTTTTCAGAAGAGATAAGATTCGATGGTTTTAAAGTCTGTTCACCCCCGAGAACCGACCTGATCCGCCTTCGCCTTTTTCGGGTTCACTTCGTTACCCGCTTGACATCTTTGTGCATACAAAGTATTTTTCTTCTCTTTTGAACTTTTCGTCACGACACGCTCAACCTCGTTTTTCCCATTCATTCAGGTGTAGAGCGTGGATTATATTTTTTATATGGAAAATCAATATCCAAAAGTCTTTGATTCTTCGGCTTTGTTACAGAACAAAAAGAAACATCTATGTTTGAAAATCTGACAGACCGGCTTGAGGGGGTTTTCAAGAAACTCCGTGGCCATGGTACACTGACTGAAGACAATATCCAGGATGCTATGCGGGAAGTACGCATGGCCCTTCTGGAGGCTGATGTCCATTTCAAGGTTGCCAAGGAATTCGTTGCCTCTGTCGCTGAAAAGGCTATTGGTCGGGAGGTTTCGAAAAGCCTTTCCCCGGGCCAGCAGGTTATCAAGATAGTCCATGAGGAGCTAGTAGCCCTCCTCGGAGGCAACACTGAACAGATACGTTTAGATGGCCATCAGCCGGTAATCATCATGATGGCAGGTCTGCAGGGATCAGGGAAAACCACTACCTCGGGCAAGTTAGCCGCCATGCTCAAGGGCAAAGGTAGAAGGCCCTATCTGGTGCCGGCTGATGTATATCGTCCAGCCGCTATTGAACAATTGCAGATACTCGGCAACCGTCTGGACATACCCGTCCATCCGTCGACTACCGACATTAGCCCGGTCGATATCTGCCGACAGGCCGTGGCGGTCGCCGAAGAGAAGAACTACGATACCCTGATCATTGATACCGCCGGTCGTCTGCACGTTGATGACTCTCTGATGAACGAGCTCAAGGAAATCCAGGCGGCTGTCAAGCTCTCCGAGATCCTTTTCGTAGCTGACGCCATGACTGGCCAGGACGCCGTAACGGTAGCCGAAAAGTTCAATCAGGACCTTGGGATTACGGGAGTTATCCTGACCAAGATGGAAGGCGATGCTCGTGGTGGCGCCGCCCTCTCAATTAAAAACGTCACCGGCAAACCGATCAAAATCGTCGGCATGGGTGAGGGACTTGATGCCCTTGAGATTTTCCATCCCGACAGGGCCGCCTCCCGAATTCTTGGCATGGGCGATGTCCTCACCCTGATCGAAAAAGCTGAAGCCGTCGTTGATAAAAAAGAGGCCGATAAGCTTGCAAAAAAACTGAGAAAGAACGAATTCACCCTGGAAGACTTTCTTGATCAGATTCAGCAGATAAAAAAGATGGGCTCGCTGGAACAGATCCTTGATATGGTTCCAGGAATCAACAAGCTCAGGCAACTGAAGGATGCTCCTCGACCAGATGAAAAGGAGCTGTTCAAGACGGAAGCTATTATCCGCTCCATGACCCTTGCAGAACGCCGGAACTACATGATCATCAACATTAGCCGTCGAGAACGTATCGCCGCTGGCTCAGGGACCTCACTTGGTGACGTCAACAGAATCCTGAAAAGCTATGCTGCCATGCTGAAAATGATGAAAAAAATGAGCGGCAAGCCTGGTGCCTTAACAGGCCAGAAACGCCGAAAACTGCCGAAAGGCCTCAGACGATAGTTCACCCTGAACGCACACTGTTCAGATACTTTTGCACGGGGATTGTCCCCTCAAACAAACCGGAGGAAAAACCTGGAATGGCAGTTCGTATTCGTTTAACTCGACTTGGCAGGAAGAAAAGAGCATTCTACCGCATTATTGTTGCAGACAGTGAGAGCAAACGCGATGGAAAGTTCCTTGATATCGTTGGCACCTATGATCCTCTCCAGGATCCTGCCGGCATTACAATCAACAATGCCAAACTGCAGGAATGGCTGGGAAAAGGCGCTCAGCCGACGGCAACCGTCAAGAGCCTGATCAGCAAAGCTGCTGTGAGAGAATAAGCAGGACATGGAAGAACTTATAGCCTTTATTGCCAGGTCACTGGTCGACCAGCCTGATGCAGTTCGAGTCAGTCGGACGGAAGAAGATGATGCCGTCATTATTGAACTGGCAGTTGCCGCTGATGATCTCGGCAAAGTGATCGGCAAGCAAGGCAGGACCGCCAGAGCTATGCGTTCCTTGCTCGCGACTCTCGCGACCAAGGAAAACAAGCGATCGAGGCTTGAAATTGTTGAGTGAACAGTCCTTATTATAATGACCTCAACCTTTTCCTATTCTCCAAAAACCCATGTACTGATCGGTGAGGTTGTAAAGGCCCAAGGTCTCCATGGAGAGTTGAAGATCTTTTGTTACTCGGGCCAGCCTGAGAATCTCAAGGATTACCATTGCCTTGTTCTTGCAAGGAAAAATGGTGGGGTTTCGGTTGAATACACCATAGAACGCAGCCGGAAACAAGGCGGCTCAGCAATTGTTCTATTACAGACCATTGCCGACCGAAACACAGCTGAACAGTGTGTTGGTTGCGGAGTTCTTGTCGCAAGACGGGATCTACCGGCGCCACAGGCGGGTGAATTTTATTGGCTTGATATTCAAGGGAAAAAGGTTCGCACCACAGACGACCGAGAACTTGGAGAGGTCACGTATCTCTTCTCCAACGGTGCTCAGGATGTCATGGTAATCAGCGATGGACAGAATGAATATATGGTGCCTGTAGTAGCTGGTATAGTTCTGTCTGTCACCGAGGAGGCCATTCTAATAGAACCTCCCACTGGTCTTCTTGAGATGAACATCTCCCGGGACGATTGAGCAATCGGCCACCCTTGATGATTTTTGATATTCTGACTATTTTTCCAGACCTATTCACCTCACCGCTGAATGAAGGAATATTGCGCAAGGCCAGGCAGGAAGGAAAAATTGATATCCGTATCACGGATATCCGCGATTTTGCCAGGGACCGGCATGCCACTACCGATGACCGTCCTTTCGGAGGAGGTGAGGGTATGGTGATGAAGCCCGAGCCACTTGCCTCGGCAGTCCAAGAGATACAAAAAACGGACGTGGCTGGAAGGGTCATATTGCTCTCGCCTCAGGGGCGCAGATACGATCAAACCGTCGCCCGTGAGCTTGCACAGCAGGAGCGGATTATGCTCGTCTGCGGTCGTTACGAGGGTGTTGATGAGCGTTTCCGGGCCGCATATTGCGATGATGAGCTCTCGATCGGGGACTTTATTCTTACCGGTGGAGAGTTGGCGGCAATGATAGTAATCGATTCAATCACGAGGCTGCTGCCCGGCGTCTTGGGATGCTCTGACTCGGCTAAAAAAGATACATTTAGCAGAAATCTGCTGAAACATCCCCAGTATACCCGCCCCCGAGTGTTTGAGGGCATGGAAGTGCCAGAGACTTTGCTTGGCGGGGATCATGGCGAGATTAGTTCCTATCGTTTTATTGAGTCGGTACGACGGACCATGGAGAGGCGACCGGAATTGCTACGCCAGGAACGATTCAGTCCGGCCGAAGAAAAGCTGCTCAGAAAACATGATTTGCTAGTCGCAGTGCAGCGCATCCAGAAGGAAATAATCTCGTGACGAAGGAGATCGCGCCGGTAAACATCGCCCTTGTACACCACCCGGTAATCAATAAAAAGGGTGAGACAATCGGTTCTGCCGTGACAAATCTCGATCTCCATGATATAGCCAGGGCAGCACGAACCTACGGGGTACATCGATACTATGTCACCACCCCCTATGGAGACCAGCAGCAACTTGTACAGGAGATCATCAGCCACTGGCAGGACGGCTACGGAGCCACCTACAATCCGGCGCGTAAAGAGGCGCTCGGCATTGTGAGACTTGCTGATTCTCTGGAAACCGCGGTAGATGAACTGACCACGATATATGGCCGGAGGCCCCTTCTTGTAGGGACCAGCGCTCAGCCTCAGGCCAAAACGATAGCCTTCAGCGAGCTCCGGGCTAGAGCGGCTTCAGGTGATCCCGTGCTGCTGATCTTCGGTACGGCCCATGGGTTGGCACCTGAACTTATGGCAATGACCGATACGAACCTGCCTCCTCTACAGCAGAAGGCAGAGTATAATCACCTTTCAGTGCGCTCTGCGGCATCGATCATACTTGATCGTCTGCTAGGTGACCGAGAGAATGGAAGCGAGGAAGCGGATCTTAATCCCCCAATACATACTTCAACATTAATAAAACGTTATGAGCACAATCATTGAGAGAATTAACCAGGAGCAGCTGCGGCAGGACCTTCCGGATTTTCGTCCAGGAGACACCGTAGTAGTACATATTCGTATCGTTGAGGGCAATAAAGAGCGTATCCAGCTCTTTCAGGGTGTGGTAATCAAACGCAGCCGTGGAACCATGGATGCCTCCTACAGCGTACGCAAAGTCTCTCACGGCGTTGGCGTGGAGAAAACCTTTGCCCTGCACAACCCTCGTATCGAAAAAATCGAGGTTGTCACCCGTGGTCGGGTCCGTCGTTCACGACTCTACTACCTGCGCAGTAGACGTGGTAAGGCCGCTCGTATCCGCGAACGCGGTCTCGTCAGGTAGACGCGCCTTTTCTTAAACCCCTTTCTGACGACAGGCACAGCATGTGCGTTATCAAAAAGGGGTTTCTCCCCCCCCCACTGGCATACTCTTAGACGGGCATAATGGGATCACTCCTGACTGCCTTAACGGCCATTGCAGGACCGATGGATTCCTTCCACCACGAACGGATTCTCTCCGTCAAGGGCTATAGGTGTGTAGCAGGAACCGATGAAGCTGGTCGGGGTCCGCTCGCTGGGCCCGTAGTTGCCGCCTGCATCGTCCTACCACCTGATTGCGATTACAGTCTGTACCGCGATTCAAAAACCCTCACCCACGCTAAAAGGCTACAGCTCTGCTCGACCCTGATTACAATCGGGGCTAGCATCGGCGTTGGAATCGTGTCAGTAGAGATAATCGACACCATCAATATTCTCCGCGCCTCGCTCCTCGCCATGAAACTCGCTGTTGACGACCTGGCAACCCGACACCCGACACCGGATTTCATCCTCGTGGACGGAAAATTCACTCTGCCCAGCACGATTGCCCAAGAGGCTTTAATCAAAGGGGATTCACGAAGCGCCTCGATCGCTGCAGCCTCAAATATCGCCAAAGTACAGCGGGATGCCCTGATGGATGAGTTGCATGTTACATTTCCCCAATACAATTTCGCCCGCAATAAAGGCTATCCCACTAGAGAACACCGCCTGGCGATCGCCCGTTATGGCCCGTGTCCCGCACACCGTAGAACCTTTCGAGGGGTGAAGGAATTTGTCTGAGAAACGTGCCGTACTCGGCAAGAAAGGAGAGGATCTCGCCGCCCGGTATCTGCAGGAAAAGGGCTATACTATCCTCCTCAGAAATTACCGGCGAAAGCTTGGCGAAATTGATATAATTGCCAAAGAAGGCCAGACCCTGGTCTTCGTCGAGGTCAAGACACGGCAGACTGGGGCCTCATATTTCCCCGCCGAAGCGGTCACTCCGAGAAAACAGGGGCAGATAAGCAGAACCGCCCAAGAATATCTCATCCATCACAATCTTCTCAACAAACCTGCCCGCTTTGATGTCATCTCCGTATCCATGTCATCTCATGGGATCCCTACGATTCACCACATCCCCAATGCCTTTGACCTCGCCCATGACGACTGCTGACCTCCCGATTCCCCCTTTTTTGGCTCCCTTCACAGGGAAGACTTTGACTATTCCGTTTTTGGCGTTACATTACCGACTATGTCAATGATAGGTATTACAATGGGCTGTCCTGCCGGGATCGGCCCTGAAATCATCCTCAGATATTTTTCCGCAAAAACAGCCGGGGCTCAAAATATCCCCGTCGTTCTCGGCGACCTCGGCATTCTCGAAAAATGCAGCAGGGATCTTGTGCTCAATGTACCATGCGTCTCCTGGAAACCGGGAACCCCTCTGCCATCCGACGCCCTGCCTGTTATTACCCTTTCCGCCCTTAACCCTGAGGCACTGCATTGGGGACATCCGACCCGCGACACCGCCCTGGCCATGGTCTCTTATATACATGAGGCAGTGCATCTGATCGAACAAGGTGTCCTGGATGGCATGGCAACCTGCCCTATCTCCAAATCGGCGATGCAGGCAGCAGGCCATCTCTACCCGGGTCACACCGAAATGTTGGCCGAATTGACGGGGACCCGGGATTACGCCATGATGATGGCCGGAAACCGCCTGCGTGTCACCCTCGTCACGATCCACTGCCCTTTCAGGCAGGTGGCCGATATTCTCAGCAGACAATCAATCGCCAAACTTATCCGCATCACCCACAAGGCTCTCGTCCGCGACTTTGCCATTCATACGCCGAGGATTGCAGTGGCCGCTCTCAACCCCCATGCCGGCGAAAACGGCCTTTTCGGTGATGAAGAGGCCCTGATTATTGGACCAGCTATCAGCGAAGCCAGGGACCATGGCATAATAGTCGATGGGCCATTCCCACCCGACACGGTTTTTTTCAAAGCGGCCGCAGGAAACTATGACGCCGTGGTCTGTATGTACCATGATCAAGGACTTATCCCCTTCAAACTGCTGCATTTCAGTGACGGAGTCAATGTCACTCTCGGTCTTCCCATCGTCCGCACCTCTGTTGACCATGGGACCGCCTATGATATCGCCGGCAGGGGTGTCGCAGATTCTGCCAGTCTGGTAGCCGCTGTCGAACTCGCCGGAAAAATCTGTTACAACCGGCAGATGGACAGTAATTGCAGGCATAACGAGATCGATTTATGAAAGGACCATCCAAAGGACTGCTGATCGTATTTGAAGGAATTGACGGCACCGGCAAATCAACCCAGCTTGCACTCCTGGCCGAGGAACTCAGCAAACGTGGCTATCCTGTTGTCACGACCCGGGAACCAACCAGCGGCCGCTATGGCCAGGAGATCAGAAAGCTCTACCTGGATCGAACCAGCTGCTCTCCGGCAGAAGAACTCCGGCTCTTCATTGAGGATCGCAGACAACATGTCCGGGAAGTGCTTGCCCCTGCCCTGGCAAACGGCAAGATTGTCCTCTGTGACCGATATTTTCTCTCGACAGTGGCCTATCAGGGGGCAAACGGCTTTGCCGTCGAAGAGATCCTGGCCCAAAACAGCTTTGCCCCCGAACCCGACCTCGCCCTGCTGTTTCAGGCTCCCCTTGCCGTTGGGATATCAAGAATTACCGGAGAACGAGGTGATATACTCAATGATTTCGAAAAAGCCGAGACCCTCGCCAGGGTCGCCGAGATATTCAACAGCCTCACTCATCCCTCTATCCGCAAGATCGATGCCGCAGGACCAATGGCTGTAGTCCAGGAAAACGTCCTCTCCGTAGTTCTTCCCCTGCTCACCACGTGTGGTGGGCAGTGCCTTCCGGAGCCCGTATGAACCGCAAGCTCCTCCCCCTGCTCCTGTGCACAATCCTTCTCCTTGGTTCATGTGCCAAACCCGCCAAGATCCCGACACCACCGGTCAAGACCTCCAAGCCCACTGAGAAAGCCGACCTGGGCTGTTCATACTTCTACTATCTCTGGGGTGCCAACGCCGAATACTTTCAGCGGTTCGATGAGGCTCTTGAGGCATACGACAAGGCCCTCATTTGTGATCCGGATGCCGATTATGTCAGGAAGAAGATACCTCTGATTTTCATCAAACAGGGCGAGAACGGCAAGGCCGTAGAATGGCTGCGTCAGGCAATCACCGAAAAACCAAAGGATACAGAACTCTATCTTATCCTGGCGCACATCGAGATCCAGGAGAAAAAGGCCGATGAGGCCATAAAGCTCTACACCAGCGCCCTTCAATACGAGCCGGACAATCAGGTTGTCATGCTCCGACTCGGCCTTCTCTACACCGAGCAAAAGAAGTACCGTCTGGCCGAAATTATCTTCCGGGACCTTCTCCGGAAAGACAACAACGTGTATCAGGCCCATCTCTACCTTGCCCGGTTGCTGATCCAGATCAGCGATTTCACCGGGGCTGGACAGCAATTTGAACAGGCCTTAAATCTCAACTGGACTCAGGAACTGGCTTATGAGATGGCCGACTTTTACAGCAAGCACGAGAAATATGAGCAGTCGCTGAAACTTTACAACGCCATTCTTGAGACCGACGATACAGATGAACGGGCTGCCCTCGGCCTCGTGCAAACCCTCCTCGTTATGAACAGAGAACAGGAAGCAATAGCCGAGCTCAACCGACTGCGCAGCCTCAGCGAGACCCCCGACAAGATTGATCTGATAATCAGCAAGATTCTGCTGCGGACCGACAAGATCGATAAGGCCAAAGAACTGCTCGAAAAAATAGTCCTTGAGCACGGTTCATCAGAGGCCAGCTATATCCTCGCGCTCATCTATTTTCAGGAAAAAAATAACGATAAATCCCTCAGCAGCCTGGAAAGAATACAGGCAAGGGATACGGAATTTGAAGAGGCTATTTTCCTGCAAACCCGGATTCTGAGGGATACCGGCCAATTCGGCAAGGCCTTCAATATGCTCAGACGGATCATCAGTGACGGATCACAGCGAAGACCGCTGTTCTACGCCCTGCTTGCCTCTCTCTATGAGGAAAAAAACGAAGCGGACAAGGCCCTCAATCTGCTCAAGACAGGCATCGATCTTTTTCCGGACAACGAGCAGCTCCATTTTGAATATGGCCTCCTCCTGGAAAAGCAGGGACGGCAGGATGAGGCCATCCTCTCCATGCAGAAGGTCTTGCAACTGTCTCCCGATCACCCGGAGGCCCTCAACTATATCGGATATACCTGGGCCGATAAGAATATGAAACTCGACATCGCCCTCCGGTACATCAAAAAGGCGGTTGAACTCAAACCGGACAATGGTTTTATCCGGGATAGTCTCGGCTGGGTCTACTATCGCCTTGGCAGATTAGAAGAGGCGCGGATCGAACTGGAAAAGGCTTTGGAACTTGAACCGGATGATCCAAGCATCCACGATCACCTCGGAGATGTCTACAGATCTCTTCATAAGTACGACAAGGCCCACAAGGCTTACCGACAGGCCTTGAAACTCTTCGCCGATTCAGACAAAAAAGCATCCGTTGAAAAAAAGATTCGTGAGCTTAATGACAAATAGACCGCATCCTCTTCGCCCTTCCTTTTTTCACCTTTGTTGTCTTGTCATTGTTCTGCAATTGGCATGCGGTTGCGCGAAAAAACCGTGGACGGCAGATATTGGGGAAGATCAGAGTAAAGAGGCAAAAAAGGTGCTGAAGATCATGCAGGACCGGGACGCAGCCTGTGCATCCTGCCTTGACGGTGATGCGGTTCTCTCCATGGAAAATCACCTGGAAACCAAGGCTCTCAGTGGCTACATCAAATTCATGCTCCCTGATTCCGTCAAATTCATCGCCTCCAATCCCCTCGGCCAGCCTCTTTTTGCCCTGGCAAGCGACGGGGTCAGATTCGAGACCCTGAACACTACCGACAGGGCCTACACGGCCGGAAGTCTTCAATCTTACGCCCTACTCCATGACATCCCTCCGGCATTTCTCTCGGGATCATGGGCGGAGTGGCTGACGGGCAGGATCGACACAAGCCGAAAGGAGGCGCTGGTTGTCCAGGGAGACGAGGAGGCGCGAGGGAT
>JAUYSF010000436.1 GCA_030696435.1 Desulfoprunum sp.
GGCACGCCACCGGCAGACTTCCGCTTTGTCGTTGAAGATGTGTTGGCGGAAGTCCGCGAGACCCAGCCGGGTTGGGAGAAGCTTCAAGCTCCCATCGATAAACATAGGGCCACCTTTTTTCTCAGTCAGAACTCCAGGGAACCCGTATCCCTGCCTGACGAAATGGTTCCCTTGTGGAAGATTCTGCATCTGGCTGGTGCCGACTGGACCTATGGCAGCACGGCCTGGGCCGGTGAAAATTATTGCATGTTTCTGGCTGATGACGAAGGCTGGCGGACGATTACCACGGCGACGGTGCGCAAGGCGGAAGAATTGGAGTGCAAGATCTATCTCAACACCGAATGCGGCCATTCGACCTTCTCGGTGAACCAGGGAATCCGTCGTTTCAAGATCGACACCAGCCTTGATGTCAAACTCGTTGTGCACTTCTATGCCAAATGGATCAGGGAGGGAAGACTCAAACCAAGCAGTAGGTGGAACCGCGACCTGCAGATGAAGTTTACCGTCCAAGACCCCTGTAATCAGGTGCGCAAGGAATATGGCGATGCCTATGCCGATGATCTGCGCTTTGTGGTGAAGGCCTGTGTCGGTGAAGAGCATTTTATTGAGATGCACCCGAACAAATCAAATAATTACTGTTGCGGAGGTGGCGGCGGATATCTCCAATCCGGTTTCAACGAAGATCGACACCGCTACGGCAGAGTAAAATTCGATCAGGTGATGGCTACCGGTGCCAAGTACTGCATTACGCCCTGTCACAACTGCCATGCCCAGATCCATGACCTCTCTCATCACTTTAACGGCGGATTTTATGTCAGCAACCTTTGGACATTTCTTGCCTTATCATTAGGCGTCCTGGGAGAAAATGAACGGGAGGATTTGTGTGACGAGCTCAAGAGTGTCTGGCTACCGGGTGAGCCGGGAACACCGAATCCGCTCATTGGAAGAGGGTAGGCTTCGTTAAACTGGAGGACAAAATCTGTAAAAGGCAGACTGACTGGTTAAGGGGGCCGGTGCTCCCCACGGATTGCAAATCCGTTGAAGGGTCTAATACACTCTTGTTCGGTTCGACTCCGAACCCAGTCTCCTGCCCTCCATGGCAGCTTGGTTGTCATCCAGCTCATGAAGATGTCCGCTCAAAGGAGCAGGATTTCAGGCCTAGCATCTGCTCTCGACAGAAGTGCAACCATTTAGAATACGAAAGAATTCCAGCAATAGGGAGAAGATTGATGAACAGTCCTCAGACAATCGTGATCAACGGCAGGGAAATTCATTTTGAAAAAGGGAAAACAATTCTTGAAGTCTGCCGGGAGGCCAAAGTTCCGGTGCCGACCCTCTGCCATGATGAGCGGCTCAAACCCTACGGTGGCTGTCGTCTTTGTCTCGTTGAAATTAAAGGTATGCCAAGGCCTCTTGCCTCCTGCACCACGCCTGCCGAAGCCGGCATGGTGATCACGACAGAGAGCCCGCAACTAACCCGATTGCGCAAGACTATCCTCGAACTCCTGCTCTCCAACCATCCCAATGATTGCATGTGCTGCGAGGCGGCAGGGACATGCGGCCTGCAGGATCTGGCCTACACCTATGGCGCCAGACTCGATAAATTCCCCGGCGAGCAATGGCAGTTGCCGATCCGTCAGGACAACCCCTTCATCACCTACGAACCGAACAAATGCATCGTTTGTGGCCGTTGCACCCGCATCTGCAATGAAGTGGTGATGGCCGGTACCATCTCGATCATCAACCGTGGTTTTGAGGTCATGCCCGACACCGCCTTCAGTAAACCGCGCAGCCTGGAAAACTGTGAGTTCTGCGGCCAATGTATCTCGACCTGTCCCACCGGCGCCCTTACCGACCGCAAAGGACGCGGACTGGGGCGGGCCAGCGAGGTCCAGAAAGTGAAGACCACCTGCACCTATTGCGGTACTGGCTGCAATTTCTTCCTGAACGTCAAAGACGACCGGGTGATCAGGGTCACCTCCGACTTTGACGCCCCGGTGAACAGGGGCAATCTCTGCATCAAGGGCCGTTACGGCTACGATTTCATCCACAGCGAGGAACGGATCAAGACCCCGCTTATCAAAGAGGGCGACGGTTTCAGGGAAGCCAGCTGGGATGAGGCTCTAACCCTGGTCGCCAGCCGTTTCAAGGCCATCATCGCAGAACATGGTGCCGACAAGGTCGGCGGCTTCTCCTCATCCCGGTGTTCCAATGAAGAGAACTACCTCTTGGCCAAATGGGTACGCTGTGCGGTCGGCTCCAACAATGTCGACAACTGCGCCCGGGTCTGTCACGCCCCGACGGTGGCCGGCCTGGCCACCAGCTTTGGCGCAGGTGCCGCCACCAACTCGCTTGCACAGATGTCGGACATCGACACCATCTTCATCATTGGTTCCAATACCACTGAAGGCCATCCCATCGTCTCGCTCTATCTGAAAGAGGCGATCAGCAAAGGGGCCAATCTGATTGTCGCCGATCCCCGAAAGATCTGGCTGGCCGAGCGGGCCGACGTCTGGCTCAACCTGAAACCGGGCAGCAACATTGCCCTCATCAACGGCATAATTCGGGTGATCCTGGAAAACGGCTGGGAGAATAAAAAATTTATCGAAACACGGACCGAGGGTTTTGCCGAGTTGCAGGCCAAGGTCGAAGAGTATGACCTGGACCGGGTCGAGAAACTCACCGGGGTCAGCCGGGACAAGATCATCGAGGCGGCCCTCCTCTATTCGCAGGCCGAAAAGTCGATGATCGTCTACGGCCTCGGCGTCACCGAACACCTGACCGGCACGGAAAACGCCATGGCCACTGCCAACCTCGCCCTGGTCTGCGGCCAGATCGGCAGGCCCTCCACCGGCATTATGGCCCTGCGCGGTCAGAACAACGTCCAGGGTGCCTCGGATCTTGGTCCATTGCCCGCCACTCTGCCCGGTTATCAATCGGTCACCGATCCCAAATGCCGGGAGAAGTTCGAAAAGGCCTGGGGAGTACCGATCAAGGCAAAGCCAGGTCTCAAGTCGGTGGAGATGCTCGACGAATGCGGCAAGGGCAACTTCAAGGCCCTGTACATCCTTGGCGAGGATCCGGCCCAGACCGATCCCGATCTCAACCACATCCGCAAGGCCTTGGAAACGGTGGATTTCCTGGTCGTCCAGGATATCTTCCCCACCGAGACGACGAAATATGCCGATGTCATTCTGCCCGGTGCCAGCTTTGCCGAGAAGGACGGCACCTTCACCAACGGCGAACGCCGGGTTCAGCGCATCCGCCAGGCGGTCAAGCCGATTGCCGGACTGGCGGACTGGCAGGTGATCTGCAAAGTTTCGACCCTGATGGGCTATCCGATGACCTATAGCCATCCGTCCGAGATCATGGACGAAATCGCCAGTCTGGTTTCATCCTATGGTGGTATCAGCTACAAGCGTATCGAAGAGAAAGGTCTCCAGTGGCCCTGTCCGACCAAGGATCATCCGGGTACCACCACCCTCTATACCGACCACTTTGCTCGGCCCGGTGGCCTGGCCCAGTTCATGGTCCTCGACCACGTCGGCTCGGGCGAGGTGCCGGATGAGACCTATCCCCTGGTCCTCATCACCGGCCGGGTGCGTGAACACTACAACAACGGTTCCCAGACCAGGCACGCTCGGGGGATCATCGACCTTGTTCCGGCAGAAATGGTGGAGATCAGCCCTGCTGACGCCGAATCTCTGGGGATCAAACACCGCGACTGGGTGAAAGTTTCGTCACGCAGAGGAGAACTGCAGGTCCGAGCCAAGGTTACCAACCGCTCTCAGGCCGGCAATGTCTTTATGACGTTTCATCATCAAAAGACCTTGACCAACATCCTGACTTCCGGGCATCGGTGCCGGATCGCCGGCACCCCGGAATACAAGTCCTGTGCCGTGAGGATTGAACTCTGGCCGCAAACTCCTTCTACCGGGGGCTCGCAATAATGCCGGAATAAACGCCCTTCCTGCAGCCAAAATATGAGAGAGGAGGACAAATGAGAGACTTTAAGACAAACGTCATCATTTTTGCCTGCCGCTACTGCGCCTACAGTGCAGCGGACCTCGCAGGTTCGGAAAGACGATCATACCCCGCCACAACCAGCATTGTGCTGGTACCGTGCAGTGGCCGGATCGAAGAATCGCTCCTGCTCAAGGCCTTTGAAAACGGCGCAGATGGCGTAATGGTCATGGGCTGCCTGGAGGGTAACTGTCATTTCATCTCCGGGAATCTCGGTTCGCGTGCGAGGGTGCAGCGGGTCCACAACATCCTGGAGGATATTCATTTCACTGCCGGCCGCATACGGATGTTCAACCTGAGCGCGGGCGAAG
>JAUYSF010000441.1 GCA_030696435.1 Desulfoprunum sp.
AATTTTATCGTGCCGTGCTGAAGACCCTTGTGGCGCAGGCCTCGGAGGTGACCATGGTCGGTGATAGCCTGAAAAACGATATCCTGCCCTGTCATGCCCTTGGTATGCAGACCGTACTTCTGGCAGCTGGGCCACCTCCCATTGGCTTGCCGGCAGGAATCCGGATCATTGACAGTCTGATCGAACTCTGCCGGTGAGTCGGGCTGAATTTTTGCCGGTATGGTGGCGATGAAGCAGTCTTTTTACTTTTTCCTTTTCGAGAGGGATGTCCATGCATATTATTCTGGGAATGCTGTTCGGGCTGTTGGGGCTGGTCGCCGACGAAGGTTTTGGGGCTGTACTGGGAGGTGCGATCGGGGTTTTGGCCGCTGAAGCACTGGCCCAGAGGCGACGGCTTGCAGCGCTTGAAAGAGTCTCTCAACTTCAGTCTTCTCTCCCCTGCGATGAGGTTGATTTCAAGCTGGTTGCCGAAGAGGATGAGCCGGAAGGTGTGCCACATGCTCAGGCAACGATAAGAGAAGTGCCTCAATCTCAAGGATCTGTGGTCGGGGAATTGAGAGCAAGCCGTCCCGCGCCGGGAGCGTCCGAGGTGACCGGGCATCGCGACACCCCATTGGACGGATTTTTCACAGGTCTTGGCGATGGGCTGACCAAGGTCGCCGCGCTGCTCACCCGATTCTTCACCGGCGGCAATCTGGTGCTTAAGATCGGTGTCATCATCCTCTTTTTCGGCGTCGCCTTTCTCCTCAAATATGCCGCTCAGCGCAATCTGGTGCCGCTTGAGTTCCGGCTGATCGGCGTGGCCCTTGGTGGCCTTGTGCTCCTCTCTCTCGGCTGGGGGCTGCGACGCAGGATCCTCGGTTACGGCCTGGTCCTGCAGGGTGGCGGTATCGGTATTCTCTATCTGGTGGTCTATGCCGCGGCCAAACTCTATCACTTCCTGCCGCTGCCCCTCTGTTTAGCGGTGATGATCGCCCTGGTGGTGCTTTCAAGTTTTCTGGCGGTCTTGCAGGACGCAAAATCACTGGCCGTCGCCGGCATTATCGGCGGTTTTCTTGCCCCGGTGCTGATGTCGACGGGCGGTGGCAGCCATGTCCTGCTCTTTTCCTATTATGCCCTGCTCAATATGGGCATTCTCGGCATCGCCTGGTTCAAGAGCTGGCGTGAGCTCAACCTGCTGGGATTCTTCTTCACCTTTGCCATCGCCACTTTCTGGGGATATAGCGCCTATCAGCCGGAGAATTTTTCGACCACCGAACCCTTTCTCATCTTCTTCTTCCTGCTCTATGCCGCCGTTTCCGTGCTGTTTGCCCATCGACAGCCGGTAAATCTCAAAGGTTTTATCGACGGGCCGCTGGTCTTTGGTCTGCCACTGGTCGTCTCCGGCCTGCAATACTGTCTGGTGCGAGACTTTGAGTACGGTATGGCCATCAGTTCCCTGGCCCTCGGGCTGTTCTATGCCCTGCTGGCCATCGTGCTTTGGCGAAGATTGGCCGAGGGCATGCGGATGCTGACCGAGGCCTTTCTGGCCCTCGGGGTGGTATTCGGCAGTCTGGCGATTCCTTTGGCCCTGGACGGCCAGTGGACCTCGGCGACCTGGGCACTGGAAGGAGCGGCGATGATCTGGGTGGGGGTGCGTCAGGGGCGGCTTCCGGCCCGCCTTTTTGCCCTTTTGCTGCAGATCGGTGCCGCTGTCACTTTTCTCGATGCAGCCTGGTATCCTTTTGGTGCTTTGGCTTTTTTCAACCGATTTTTCCTCGGCTGCCTCCTCATCTCCTTTGCAGCACTTTTCTCCAGCTACTATCTGGAACGATTCCGTGCCGGACTGCGAAAGTGGGAGCAGTATTTCCCGGTACCGCTGCTGGTCTGGGGGCTGCTCTGGTGGTATGGTGGCGGCCTGCGCGAGGTCAACCGACAATTTCCTGGAGACCAATTCGCAAACGTTCTGCTGCTCTTCTTTTCCGCCGGCACCATGCTGATGACCATGGTTGCCCGGCGGATAGACTGGCGGCAGCTCAAAATTGCCCAACTCACCTTCCTGCCCGCCATCATACTCACAGTGCCGCTTTGCCTCTTGAATAAGGTGGGAGGGGGGCATCTTCTCGCCGGTTGGGGCGTGGCAGCCTGGCCACTGGCCTTTTATACCGGCTATCGCCTCCTCTCTCTGGTGGAGGACGAATGGCCGCCAAGGTTTACCAGGATCTGGCATCCGGCGACCCTGTGGCTCCTCTTGTTTGTGTTGTGCCATGAGGCGGCCTGGCAGGCTCGACAGTTCATCGGCCCTGTAGAGACCTGGCAGGCAATCTGCTGGGGGCTGTTGCCGGCGGCCGCGGTGTTTTCTCTGGTACGCTGGGGTACACGGCTGCGCTGGCCTGTCGCTCAATACCATGCCGACTATCTTGGTACCGGTTGCATCGTCATCGGCATCGTGCTGATCATTTGGCATCTCTGGTGCCTGACCCTCGCCGGTGATCCGGCACCGATCGCCTATCTCCCCCTCATCAATCCCCTTGAGTTGAGCCAGATCTTTGTCCTCGTCGTGCTGTTTTTCTGGGGCAAGGATATGGCGAACGGTCAGTGGCGGCTGCCGGCCGCTCTTTCTCCGTCGCTGGTCTATGCACTCCTCGGGGGCTTGGCATTCCTGCTGCTGAACGGTGTTGTGGCCAGGACTGTGCATGTCTTCGGCGGCATTCCCTACTCGTCCTGGGATCTCTATCATTCGGTGATTTTCCAGTCGGCCCTGGCCGCCCTCTGGGGCATGATGGCCCTTGTTATCACCGTCTGGGCGGCAAAGAACGGTAACCGTCGGATCTGGTGTGTCGGGGCGCTGCTCCTGGCTATGGTGGTCGTCAAACTTTTTGTTATCGACCTCTCGGGTACCGGCACGGTGGCCCGGATCGTCTCCTTTCTGGTGGTGGGTATCCTCATGCTGATAATCGGCTATTTCTCGCCATTGCCACCGAAGAAGGAGGATGCATGAAGAAGAATCTGCTTACCCTGCTTGTGTTTCTGCTTGGCGTGGGGCCTGTCTCTGCCGGTGAGCTGTCGCCTGGTGATTTTGCCTATGGCTATCCCCTCAAAACCGATAGCAAGGGCGCGATCTCCGCTCTGGTCGTGCCGGATGAGGTCTACCGCACGGCCAGAAGGGCCGATCTCGGCGATCTCCGGGTCTTCAATGCGGCCGGCGAAATCGTCCCTCATCTCCTACGACAGGCGGCTTTGCAGGACGTGAGCCTGCCCAGCCGTGAGGATGTGCCCTTTTTCCCCCTGCCGCAGACTGCAGGGCAGGGTGCCGGCGCAGAACTGGCGGTAATGGTTCAGCGAAATGTCCATGGCACTATTATCCACATCGATTCCCAGCAGAGTGTTCCCGGCACAGGAAAGCCGGTATCCGCCTACCTTTTTGACCTGAGCGGCCTCAAGATCGAGGCCCGTGACCTTGAGCTGATCTGGCCGACCGGGGGCCTTGCCGTTGCTACGGTGGATCTGCAGGAGAGCAGTGATCTGGTACAGTGGAGGCCCCTTGTCGAGAGCGCTACCTTGGTCGATCTTCAACACCAGGGGCAAAGGATTGCACAGCGGACTATTCATCTGCCTGCACAGCCCTTGAAGTATGTCAAGATGACCGATCAAACAGGTCAGGGGCTTTTTGCTCTGCAAAAAGTTACGGTGCTTTCAGGGATTGAGCCGGCCAGACAGCAGCGGCATTGGCTGGCACTCGACAAGGGCAAGGTCAGCCAGGAGGATACCCTCACTGCCGTTGACTTCGCCTCCTCCTACCGACTGCCGGTGAGCGGGGCCAGGCTGCTTTTCCCGGAGCCCAACAGTATGCTCAGGGCCACGGTACAATCGCGGCCGGATGATAAGAGTCCTTGGCTGTCGAGGTGCTCAGGTGTTTT
>JAUYSF010000447.1 GCA_030696435.1 Desulfoprunum sp.
GGTGCTGCCGCAGCCCTCGGTGCTGTGATGTTGCCGATCAACTGGCGGCTGTCCGCCAGCGAGGTGTGTTTCAATCTCAATGACGGCCAGGCCAAAATAGTCTTTGTCGACGCAGAGTTCGGGGAAACGATCAGCAAAATCAGAGCCGAGCTGCCCACCGTCGAGCAGTATTATTCTCTGTCCGGCAAAATCGACACGGCCGGGGATTTTTCCGACCTTCTTATGCAAGCCGACGACTTCGAACCTGAAGATGTGCCGGCTGACAGCGGTTTTGTAATCATCCACACGGCCGCCGTCGCAGGCAGACCCAGAGGGGCGCTGCTCAGTCATGCCAATATTGTCTTCTCCAGCCTTGAGTTCATCCGAGCCATGTCGCTGCAGGCCGCCGATGTCCACCTGAACATCCTTCCCCTGTTCCATGTCGGTGGGCTGTTTATGACGATCAGCTGTTTCCACGCAGGGGCAACCTGCCTGAATATGAGCAAATTCGATGCTGCGGCCGCGGCGCGGCTGGTGGCAGCGGAAAAGGCCACGGTTATGTTCGATTTCGCCCCGATTCTCGGCTCGCTTCTGGAGCAGGGCGAAAAGAATAGCGACGATCTCTCCTCCCTGCAAAAGGTCATCGGTCTTGATTCTCCGGAGACCATCGTCAAATACCAGGCAGAGACGGGCGGCACCTTCTACAGCTTCTTCGGCCAGACCGAGACTTCCTGTCTCGCCACCATCGGTCCCTATAACGACAGGCCCGGGGCGGCAGGCAAGGCCGTGCAGGTGGCCGAGGTTACCCTGATGGACGATGATGACTTGCCGGTCCAGGAGGGCGATACCGGTGAAATCGTGGTCAGAGGGCCGATGGTCTTCAAGGGATATATCAATCTCCCCGATGACACGAGGCAGACCTTCCGCAAGGGCTGGCACCATACCGGCGACCTCGGCAGGTTCGATCAGGATGGCTTCCTGTTCTACATGGGCCGCAAGCCTGAGAAGGAGCTGATCAAACCGGGCGGGGAAAATGTCTATCCGGCCGAGGTTGAAAACGCCATCCTGCTCCACCCGGCCATCCTCAGGACGGTGGTCTTCGGAGTCCCGGATCCGAAATGGAAGGAAGGCATCAAGGCCGTCTGCCAGCTGAAGGCCGGCTGCGATCTCACCGCACAGGAGTTGATCGATTTTGTCGGCGAGAAAATTGCCCGGTTTAAAAAACCGCAATATGTCCAATTTGTCACCAACCTGCCGCTTCTTGACAACGGTTCGCCGGACAGGCTGCAGATCAAAAAACTCTACACAGAGAAAGGTTGATTTCATCCCTGATAACGGGATAAAAGGGGATAGGGTCCATTGATTCACCCATACTTGCCGGCAAAGACAGAATGAAAAAAATAGAGTACCGAGATCAAGCGTTGAAGATCCTGCCGTGGGTCTGTGCAAATTGTGGCCGTGATTTTACCGGTAAAAAACTGCGAGAGCTGACGGTTCATCACAAAGACCATAATTACAAAAACAATCCGCCCGACGGCAGCAACTGGGAATTGTTATGCATCTACTGTCACGACAACGAGCACTCCCGCTCCCTGGATGCCGAATGGCTGCCCAGCGAAGATGCAGACGCAGAAAAAGGACCAACGGCCACCCACACCCCTTTTGCAGGTCTCAAGAACCTGCTGCGGGTGCCTGGCCAGCAAAAAGAGAAGGACGAAGCAGAATGATTGCTCTGAGCGCATTCATTCAAACCGTAGGGGAAAAACAGTAAAAGGAGAGACGTGATGGGAGACAAAGGCGGTAAGAAGGACAAGGAAAAAGGCCAGAAACAGACCAACGAAAAACAGAAACAAAAAACAAAAAACAAGAGTGAGAAGCAACCCGCTAAAAAGCCTTAAGCAATAGGGGGACTGGGTGCACTCCCCAGATTTTTCCTCGTGCAAAGAACCACGGCCAGGTTTTGAAAAATACGCAATTCATATTTCAAGACCTGGCCTTATTGCAGCACTTCAAAAAAGCCAAGGGTTGACCTAACCCAACTTTGTGAGTTCATTTTTCTAAATCTTGTAATATCGATGTGTTACCTCGTATACACAATGCGGTATGGCACTACATCTTTTATTTTATCGTTTTTTATCAACCTATTGGGGCCAGGTAAATTTCATATGGCACTACACAAAGGTTAATGTTTGTAACATGCTGTATTTAATACAATTAATATTTTCAGTAAATTTTTTTATTGGGCTGTAGAGGAGTTTGGTAATGATTCGCAAAAAGTTGGGCTAATACCTTGCTTGATTTTACTGTTTTTTTCTCCGAAATCCAGCAAGACCAATAAGACCGGCTCCAAAAAGCAGCATTGTTGCTGGCTCTGGCACTGGAGCTGTGCCTACTGCCACATTGTCAACTTCAAAAGCACGGCTAGTGCTTTCCAGCTTAAAACTATCAAACGCATCAAGTCCGTAAAAATTTACATACGTATTAGAAGGTGGAGCGGTCTGGTTGCCATCAGCGTAATTTTGCGCCACGGTTGCCCCGGTGAAAGATAAGAGTTGAGTGCCGCCTTTGAAGAAAGTGATGCTGTTATATGAATCAATTGAACCCCAGTAAAGGCCAAAATAATTATTGGTATCACTTCCAAGTTTAACTGTTATTGAACCAGAACTTGCACCATTCGGGCCGGGTACAGAGAGGTATGGGGTATTGTCCGTTGACCCTGGGGCTGCATATAGGCCAGTTATAGAACCGGACACGACAGCGGCGGTGGTTGCAGTATAAGAATCAAAGAGGTTTGGGCGGACACCATCTAGCCCTGTGTTAAAATCCCAAACAGTAGCCCATGCTTCTTTTGTGGTTTTGGTTGTTCCTGAATTCATACTATCAAAGGTGATGGAATAGGCAAATGCTGTAGATTGAGGAGCTGTAAATATTAATATTGCTAAAAAAATTATTCCCAGTGCTGTTTTCATTTCAATCTATCCTTACGGAAATGATGAATCATCTTGTTGCTTGCCGATCTCTTAACATGAGCGGCTACCCGTTGATGTAGACAAGCAATTTATATTCCAGATAGATTGTAATTTGAAAAAATCTCACTTGAGACGATATGCCAATAAGATAGAGGGTATTTTTTTGCGAAATGAAGCAATGGAGAAATAGGTATATCCCGAAAATTCGGAAATCTGGCTAGCTTTGCAGAAATTTTTTCTGTTATTCGTAATTTGGTGCCGCTCTACTTTGATAGTTCCGGAAATGCGGAAGGTTCCTCGATATCCTCGTAGCTCGCCGGTCTGAATGGTGGAGTGCAGATCGCGAGAAAAAGCAGATCCTTCTCGCCGGTATTGCTGATGCGCTGGCGGCATGACGGCGGAATGAGCACCACATCACCGGGGCAAACCACCTGGGGCGGGAGACTGCCCACTTCCACACTGCCGCAGCCTGCCAGGATGACATAGCGTTCGGCGGTTCCGGCCAGACGGTGCCAGCGGGTGGTCATCCCCGGCTCCACCCGGGCCCTGGCAATCGAGAGCAGCTGATCGTCTTTGGCCTGCACAAGTTCAATGATATGGCAACCCTCGGCGATGAAGAATTCCTCATCCGGCTGCATGTGTTTTATGGCCTCATTCATATTTAAAACTCCTCCCGCAGGCCTGGGATACCAAGACCTTGGATGCGCAGGGCGTTTTCCCCCTCTTCATAGGCCAGGAGTCGGCCTTCTTTCTGGCGGATGCGGAAGGCCAGGGAATACGACAGGACCCGGATGGGATAATCGCGGGGGAGTTGTTGCAGGTAGGGCTGGATGGTGACAAAATCCGTGGCCCCGTATTGCTGCATGATAAAGCGCAGCCCGCCATTTTTCGGCCCAATATTGTAGGCCAGTAGACCAAGAAAGAGATCACCCTTCATCTCGGTGAGATAGTGTCTGAGGGTGGCGGCCCCGAGAAAGGCGTTATAGCGGGGATCGGTCAACGATCGGCTGCCTGGTGGGAAAAGCCTGTCGACCTCCGCCGTCACCGTTGCCGGGACCTGGGTGATCTGCAAGAGTCCCTGGCCTCCATCTGCGCTCTGCCTCGGCAGATAGGAGGATTCAGTGGCGGCCAGACCCTGCAGGAGATCGACATCGATGGCGAAGGCGGTAGCAGCCTCTTCGAGAGCCGGGTGGTACGGCCCGGCCCGGTCGATCATCTTTTGCAGCTGCGTCGTATCCAGACGGCGATAGGCGGCATAGACCTGGTGGGCGAGGGTGACCCGGCCGGCCTCTTCCTTGCCGCCGACCAGGGTGCGGTAATAGCCGAAGGCCTGGGTGAAGCGGTCCTGCATGGCGAAGCAGCCGATCATCAGCGCTAGGCCGAGAGCGATGGCGGGTGGCAAGAAGGGCGAGCGGCTCTGCAGCCACTTCCGCAGTCTCTTCCAACCGCTCAGCAGAATAGCGGTCAGGACGATGAGTCCGAGGATGCCGCCGGCAAAGGGCAGGAGGCTGGCGAAGAAGCGGGTGCCGGAAAACCGGTTGGCGGCATAGCCGAGCAGGACGATGATGGCGGCCACTCCGGTAATCGTCAGGCCAAGGATCTCAAGACTCAGCAGCAGGGCGTTCTGCCGAAAGGACGTAGTCGGTTTTTTCTTGCCCTTCCTACCTTTGGTCTTCGAGGTAGAACGGGGGCGCGGTTTGCGTTTGGGGGTGGTTTGCTGTTTTGTCGGCAGCGGTTGCGGTGGGGCTGAAGAGGCCATGAGATAAATGAGAATCTCTTGCAAATATGCACCCTTGTCTGCCTGGATGGCGATTTCTGCAAGTGGTTAAAATGTATGAGAGGCGTCCGCCCGTGGTGAAGATATCTCAGACCATAATCGACGGTGGTTTTACGGTCAATTCCTTCTTCACTCTCTAGGAGTCTGTCGGATTATAGAAATTTTTTCTCAGATCAAGGCATTTTCGAAAATTAAGCGCAGCCATATAGTTGATATTGCTAGCATTAATTTTCGAAAATAACGCAGAGATGGGGGAAAAGGGCATAATCCGACAGGCTCCTAGCCGTGCAGGGGCCGATCCAGGGCCTTGAGCGAAGTCTCCAGCATGATCTCGGCCAGGGTGGGATGGGCATGGATGGTCTCGGCCAGATCATGGACCGTGGCCCCTTTCTGCATCGCCAGGGTGGCCTCGGCGATTAGATCGGTGGCATGGGGGCCGGCGATATGCACACCCAGAATCCTGCCGGTGCCGCTTTCTGAGATTATTTTGGCCTGTCCGGCGATCTCGCCTATGATCTGGGCCTTGCCGAGGGTGCGAAAGAGCACGGTGTCGGCCCTGATCTCGGGAAAGCGGGCCCGTGCCTCGCTCTCGGAGAGACCGACGGTGCCGATTTCCGGCATGGTGAAGATGGCGCTCGGCACGATATCGTAGTGCATTTCCTGCTGATCACCCAGGCAGTTGGCGGCGGCAATCTCACCTTCCGTTGAGGCGACATGGGCCAACATGATCTTGGTTGGCCCGAGGAGATCACCGATGGCGTAGACATCCTCGTTTGTGGTCCGCAGGTGGCTGTCGGCCATGACCCAACCCCTGGCGTCACATTCTACCCCGATTATTTCCAGGCCGATGTCCGCGCTATTTGGCGTCCGACCAATACATACCAGCAGTTTTTCGCAGGATTCCTGCTGCGCCGCAGCAGTGTCCCGTCCTCCCGGTTTGACTTTGCCAACGGTCAGTTCCACTCTGTTTGTTTCGGCACGAGCTGATGTGACAGTGCTGCCGGTGAGGACTCGGATTTTCTTCTTTTTCATCTCCCGTAACAGCAATTTGCTGCATTCTTCGTCCACCGAGGGTAGGGGCAGTAGGCGGTCCATGGCCTCGATCAAGGTGACTCGGCTGCCCAGGCCTTGGAAGATACAGGCCAGCTCACAGCCGATCACCCCACCTCCGACGATGGTGAGGGATTCCGGTATACTGTCGAGTGAGAAGATATCATTACTGGAGAGGATCTGTCTGCCGTCAAATGGAAATGCCGGGATGGCGGCTGGGCGGCTGCCGGTGGCGAGGATCAGCTTGTCCCAGGCCACTTCGGTCTCTGTCCCGCCATTTTCCCTGACGCTCAGGAGGTGATTGGCCGTGACGATTCCCGTGCCGAAGAGGCAGCGGACAGCGTGTTTTTTCAGAAGGCCCTGGATGCCGCCGACTTGAATACCGATGATTCGCTCTTTTCTTGCGAGCAGGGCCGGCATATCGCAGTGTGGCTTTGTATTGGCGACGATGGCGAATTCTCCGGCGTTGCGTAGGGTCTCAAGGGTATCGGCGGTCTGTTTGAACACCTTCGAGGGGATGCAGCCCCAGTTCAGACAGGTGCCGCCTAGCTGTTCTTTCTCGATCAGGGTGACATCGGCACCCCTTTGCGCAGCGCGAATGGCGGCGACATAGCCGCCAGGTCCTGCTCCGAGGATAGCAATTTTGATGTTCATTGGCAGGGGCTCCTGGGTGGGGTTGAGATGTTGAATTCAACACAAAAAGAGGAAAATATTGACGATATGGTCTAAATTATTTGTCATCATTGACAACACCATCAGTATAGCGTATCGTTTTTCTATAAATCAACATTATTCAGCACGGGAAGATGCTATGAAGATCGATGATATCAATATATCCATTATAAATCACCTCAAGGACGGCAGAGTTCCCTTCAAGAAGATCGCCGATGACCTCTCCCTGTCGGAGGGAACGGTCAGATCACGGGTGAAAAAACTGATGGACGAAGGGATTCTCGAAATAACCGGTTTTGTCGACCCTGAGGCTATCCCGGAACAGAATGTCGTCCTGGTCGGGGTCCGCGTCAAAGATATGAACCTGGTCAAGAAGGGCGAAGAGTTCAGCAAACTCCGGGGGGTCATTTCGGTCTGTGTGGTGACAGGGCGCTACGACCTCATCTTGATGGTCATGCTGGGCCGTGATTTTACCATCCTGGAGTTCTATACCGAGGAGGTTGCGACCATTGAAAACGTCTCGTCGGTGGAGACTTTTGTGGTCTATAAGAGTTTCAATCTCAAGGTGCCGCTGACCCTCTGAGGGGATTGATCGGGATAACTCCAAGGGAACAGGGCAAAAGGAGAGGTGAGGAAAATGGACGAACCGCGAACGACGGCATTGCATGCCTGGCATCTGGAACAGAGGGCCAATATGGCCCGATTCGGTCTCTACGATATGCCGCTCTGGTATCCGGCCGGCGCTAAGGCCGAACATCTGGCGGTCATCGAGGCGGCGGGGATCTTCGACACCAGCCATATGGCGGTTATCGGTGTGCAGGGTGTGGGGGCGAGGGACCTGCTCCAGTTCTGTTTCACCAAGGATCTGCAGAGATGTCTGGGCAAGGATAAGGGGCCTCTTGTGGCCGGCCGCTGTGTCTATGGAATCTTTCTCCAGCCTGACGGCACGGTCATCGACGACGCCATTGTCTACCAGTTGGGCAAAAACGACTATATGGTCGTGGTCAATGCCGGCATGGGCGGGATCGTGGCCGCCCATCTCGACAGCCGAAAGAAAGATGCCTCGGTGACAATTGTCGATTACACCGACAGGCTTGGCAAGATGGATATCCAGGGGCCGTTGGCCGCCAAGATCCTGAAAAAGATCCTTGCAGTGCCTGAGGAGGTCTTTGCCGGGATGGGCTATTTTTCCTGCAAGGGTGGGTTTGCCGAGCTGCAGTCTCCGGTGGCCGTCAGTCTGCTCAATGGCACTCCACTTTTGATTTCCAGGACCGGTTATACCGGCGAATTCGGGTTTGAGCTGTTTATCGCCGGCGAACATTTTGTCTCGCTCTGGCAGACCGTGTTGGCAGCAGGGGAAGGTTTCGGCCTTTTGCCCTGCGGTCTGGCTGCCCGTGATTCGCTCAGGGCCGGGGCGGTTCTGCCTCTTTCGCATCAGGATATCGGCCCGTGGAAATTCGCTCATAATCCCTGGCCATTCGCCCTGCCCTGGCAGGAGGGCGCAAGGACCTTCAGCAAGGATTTTCTCGGGGCGGCAGCCCTTCTCAATGACACGAGTTCTGAGTATACCCTGCCCTTTGCCGGCTATGATCTGCGAAAAATCACGGTGGGAAAAGACACCTTTGTAACTGATCTTCGAGGTGATACAATAGGCCAGGTACTGACCTGTGCAACCGACATGGCCATTGGCCGAGTGGGCGAAAAGATAGTCAGTGTGGCGACTCCGGTAGCTGAGGGCAGGTCGGAGGATTTTAAACCACGAGGGCTCTGTTGTGGCTTTGTCAAGGTACGTAAATCTCTGGCCGTTGGTGAGCAGGTCATCCTGACTGATGGTAAGAGGAAGATCAAGGTTGAGATTCGGGAAGATATCCGGCCCCACAGGTCCGCGAGGCGCCCTATAACTGCAATGCTGTAAAGCCAAGGAGAGGACAAAACGATGAAAGAGCTGAGTGAACTCGAATTTCCGGAAACCATACGCTACACAGAGGATCATGAATGGGCGGCCGTCGATGGCGATACGGTGCGGATCGGGGTGAGCGACTATGCCCAAGACCAGCTCGGAGACATTGTCTATGTCGAGATGCCCGAGGTTGGGGATATGTTTGAGAAGGGCGACGAGTTCGGCACCCTGGAGTCGGTCAAGGCCGTCTCGGAACTCTACCTGCCGATGGGCGGAGAGGTCGTGGCTGTCAATGAGCTCCTGCTCGAAACCCCGGAGCTGATCAATCAGGAGCCGTACGGCAGCTGGATTGTTGAGATCAGGCCGACTGATCCTGCCGAGTATGACGAACTCATGAACGCCGAAGACTATATCGAGATGCTGAGGGGATAAACCTATGCGCTATCTGCCCCATACCAGAGAAGAAATTACAGAGATGCTGGCGGTTGTCGGCAAAGACAGTCTGGAGGGACTGTTCGATGCCATTCCGCTGGAATGCCGATTTGCGGGCGAGATCCCGATCCCTCCAGCCCTGACGGAGTGGCAGCTGGGCGACCAGATGCGGGAGATCGCCGCCTCGATGGCGGTTGGCCCGGATCATACGGTACTGGTCGGGGCAGGCAGATATCATCACCACATTCCCGAGACCATCCACGCCCTCATCAACCGGTCGGAATTCCTGACAGCCTATACCCCCTACCAACCGGAGATGGCTCAGGGCACCCTGCAGGGGATCTTCGAATATCAGACCCTGACTGCCAGGCTCCTCGGCATGGATGTGGCCAATGCCTCGCTCTACGACGGCGGTTCGGCCCTGGCTGAGGCCCTGCTCATGGGTCTGCGGGTAGTGAAAAAGAGCCGCCGGGTGGCGGTATCTGCTGCAGTGCATCCCCACTATCGGGCGGTGGCCAGGACCTACCTGCAGTCGACCGGCTTTGAGCTGGTTGAACTGCCCTACGGCCCGGATGGCAGGACCGATGTCTCCTCACTGCAGAATATGACCGAGCTTGCGGCCGTGGCGGTTCAGTCACCCAACTTCTTTGGCGTGGTTGAGGATCTGGAGGCGGCCGGCACTGCCATCCATGCCGCCGGTGCCCTGTTCGTCAGCTGTTTCACCGAACCCCTGGCCTTTGGCCTTTTGAAGAATCCTGGTCAGTGCGGGGCCGATATCGTCTGCGGCGAGGGCCAGAGTCTTGGCATGGCGCCCTCTTTTGGTGGGGCGGCCCTGGGCATGTTTGCCTGCCGCGAGGAGTTTGTCCGCAATATGCCGGGACGCCTGGTCGGCGAGACCGTTGATCTGGAGGGCAGGCGGGGATTTGTCTTGACCCTTTCCACCCGCGAACAGCACATCCGCCGGGAAAAGGCGACCTCGAATATCTGCTCCAATCAGGGGATCTGCGCCATGATTGCCGGGATGTATATGGCCTCGCTCGGCGGCAGCGGCATCAGGGAATTGGCCCGCCTCAACTATGACAAGGCCCAGTACCTCAGGGCTGAGCTCGAAAAGGCGGGAGCTACCCTGGTCTTTCAAGGCCCGACCTTCAACGAATTCGTGGTCCGTTTTGATCGTGATTTCGCCCCGATCCGGCAGAGGCTTAAAGAGCAAAAGATCGTGGCCGGCATTGATCTTGGTCGTTATTATTCAGAATTATCGGGATGTTATCTGTTCTGTGTTACCGAGACGATTTCCCGGCAAACATTGGATAGAGTGGTGAGAGAGGTGAGTCTATGAAGAGCGGACCAGGAACCAGCGGCTTGATACTGAATGAACCTCTGCTCTGGGAAAAGGGCAAAAAGGGGCGGCGGGGCATGAGCATCCCGACAAGCGATGTGCCCGAGGCTGTTCTCGATGCCGGGCTCACAGGAGCGGGACCGGATTTTCCAGATCTGAGCGAGATCGACATCGTGCGCCATTATACCCGTCTGTCACAATGGAATTTCGGGGTCGATACCGGTATGTATCCTCTTGGCTCCTGTACCATGAAATATAACCCGAAGATCAACGATAAGCTGGCGGCCACCCCGGAGATTGCCTCAGCCCACCCGATGCTCGATGATGGCTCCGTGCAGGGCACCCTGCAGATTATGTATGAGCTGCAGAAGTATCTGGCGGCCATCACCGGTATGGATGCCGTCTCTCTCCAGCCCTCGGCCGGGGCCCAGGGCGAGCTGGCCGGCATGCTGGTCTTTGCGGCCTATCATCGCAGCCGTGGTTCGGTGCGCACCAAGATCCTCATCCCGGACACCGCCCATGGCACCAATCCGGCCAGCGCCGCCCTCTGCGGTTTCAGGCCGGTGGCGCTCAAAGCCAATGCCCAGGGTGTGCTCGATGTGCAAGCGGTGGCCGATCTGATGGATGATGAGACGGCCGGGATTATGCTGACCAACCCCAATACGCTGGGGATCTTCGAGACCAATATCCGTCAGATTGCCGATATCGTTCATGCCAAAGGTGGCCTGGTCTACGGTGATGGGGCCAATATGAACGCCATCATGGGCATAGTCGATATCAAAAAATGTGGGGTGGATGTCATGCATCTCAACCTGCATAAGACCTTCTCCACGCCGCACGGCGGTGGTGGGCCGGGTGCCGGGCCGGTCTGCGTGGTGCGCGAGTTGGAGCGCTTTCTGCCGGTGCCGAGGGCGGTCAAGGATAGCGAGGGCTATCGCCTTGAGTTCGATCGTCCGGAGTCCATCGGTCGGGTGCATGGATTTCATGGCAACTTCAGCGTTCTGGTCCGGGCCTGGAGTTACATCCGCAGCATGGGACCGGACAATCTCAAAAAAGCCAGTCAACTGGCGGTCCTCAATGCCAACTATATCAAGGAACGGCTCAAAAAAGACCTGCATCTGCCCTATGACCGGCCCTGCATGCATGAGTGCGTCTTTTCCGATCTCTTTCAGCATGAGAATGGGGTGAAGACCCTCGACATGGCCAAACGCCTGATCGATCACGGCTACCATCCGCCGACCATCTATTTCCCGCTGGTGGTGCCCGGGGCGATCATGATCGAGCCGACCGAGACCGAGTGCAAGGAGGATATCGACCTGTTCATTGAGGTCGTGCAGCAGGTGGTCGCGGAGGCCAGAGAGAAACCTGAACTGCTGCTGCAGGCCCCGGTACGAACCAAGCTCAGACGTCTTGACGAGACCCAGGCTGCCCGCCACCCCTGCCTGCGCGGCTAGGCGATGACCGCCCAGTTCTGCCGTCTCGGCTTGTGCGATTACCAGACCGCCTATGCGCTGCAGACTCGGCTGGTGGCCGAGCGCCGAGCAGGGGAACGGGGAGATCTCTTTCTGCTGACCGAGCATCCGGGTGTCTTTACCCTGGG
>JAUYSF010000026.1 GCA_030696435.1 Desulfoprunum sp.
GACCAGAGAGATTCAGGAATATCATACTGGCATTTCACATTGCTGCCGGAAAGGACAAAGGGAACAGATTCCCGGAGGAGTTCGGGCAGAGATGCCGTCTCTTTAATCGGCCCTCCACCGCTCGCAAAGGTAAGGAGCTTCACCACCAGATCCTTGGCCCTGAGCGATGCCTTGACGGCTCGTGAGAGCAGTTCACTCGCCTGGTGTTGCGGATCGATCAGTCGCTCGGCAAGCGAGATATTGCCGATGATTGCCACCAGAATATTATTGAAATCATGGGCAATTCCGCCGGCGAGCACGCCGATCGATTCAAGCTTTTTGGCCTTGAGGAGTTCCTCTTCCATACGCAGACGCTGCGAAATATCTTCAACACTCCAGACAACCCCTTCCAGTCCTTCTTCCGTAACAATAAGGCGGCCTCGCCAGTAACAGGTTACAGAAGTACCATCCTTACGCAGAAGATCATTCCGTACTTCGCATGAACCGGTCTGGTGCAATAACGGATAATTTGCCCGACCATTGGCCTCGTAGGTCTCCGGGGAAGGATAGAATTTCCGGGTCGACTCGCCGACCAGTTCCTCCTGGCTGTAACCGGAAATGAGGCTCATCTCGGCATTCACCCGTTTGATCACCCTGTCATAGCTGACAAAGAGAATGCCTACAGGGTAGTTATCCAACAGGGCCTGAAGCCGGGCTCCGGCTGATCGCAGATCCTGGTTGATCCTTTCCGCCTCCATCTTTGCGTCTATCAAGTCTGCAGTACGTTCATCAACCTTGTGTTCCAAGGTAGCAAAACTGATCTGCAGTTTATGGGCCATGGTGCTGAAGGCTCTCGCCAGCTGCCCCATTTCATCGTCTCCCCTGGTATCGATGAGGGTATCCAGGTCGCCTTCGGCTATCCGTCTTGCAGAGTTCTCAAGCTTTATCAGTGGCTTGAAAACATATTTCCGGGTGACAAACAGGGAGGTGAAAAGAATGGCAACAAAGAGGAAAAAGGCCAGGACAATAACACCGATGACGGCAAGGACCAGCTCCTGCTGAATCTGGGCGCGGGAAACAGCCACCTGAAAGCCCCCGGCCTTCTCCCCTGAACTATAGACATCCACCGATTTGACCAGAAATTGCGGTGATTTTTCAAAAAAAGAGAAGTCTTTCCCGATAAATTCTGCTGAGGTCTTTGAGGCAACAACATCTCCTTCAGCAAGGATGCGCACGGAAACAATTGTATCATTGATGAGAATGGCACTCAGCACATCATTCATCGTTCTGTAGTTCAATTGCCATATTGCCGTCTGGAGACTGGTTTCAGCAAATTGACAGGTCTGATCCAGTTGCCTTTTCAACTCACTGTCAATTCTGGAATAGCTGTAGAGGGCAACCCCTCCCATGAAAACCAGGAGAATAGCCATGATAACACAGGTCAGCGTATAACTAAAACGCCGGCTCAGGCTGTATCTGGCCTTCTGGTATATATATCTGGGTGACGTGTTGTTCATATCCGCTCTACAGCCACTTTATGGTGATCTCGTTCAACACGCCATTCTTGGCAATCCGCTCTCTCCCCTGATCGAAGACCTCGATCACCGAGACACCTCCGGCTGAGCCCTTCTGGGCCAGAAGATATTCACGTACTGTTTCAAATGGACCAACCTTCCTGTACTTCTGAGATATATTCTGCTGTTTCAAGGCAAAATCATAGGCCGCTTCATAGCCCACGACGCCGGTCAATCGTTTTTTATCAAGCACCTCAAAACTCTGCAGAATGGTATCAGTCTTTTCTTTTATAATATGCTGATTATTCTCCCATTTCTCCCCGTAGGACCAGCCTCTGACAGCTGCCACCCTGAGTCCTGTGAGAGATTCGAGACCATTCCAGTTCAGCGGCGAACTCAAGGGGATGTAGATCACCATGCGCATTTCATCAACAATACCGCGGGAAAAAAGAAACGATTCTTGCCGTTTTGGCGTTCTGTTGGCGGGAAAGATCGCCTCGACCTTACCCGTCTTCACATAGTGGACCGCCCGTTCCCAAGGCACGACATACAGTTTGACGGCATAGCCCATGGCATGAAAGCTCTCTCTGACAACATCCCAACTGTATCCCTGTAATTGCTGGGAATCAGACCCGGGAGGAATCATTTCGCCGGCAATCTCGATCGCGTTTTCTTTTTTGAAGCAGAACGGGATGAAATCCGTGAGGGTCGCCAAGGTGACAACTTTTTCGGCTGCGAAAAGAGGCGAAGGGACCAGCAGAATCAAGATCATGATCAGCTTCAAAAAGCACTGCATGTTCGGTTCTCCGTATATCCTGAAGGAATAACTCTGCCGCTGAAATCCAGGCCGTTGTAAGGGAATTTTGCCCGCTTCACATATCCTCCGGCGGGGTATATACCTGTCTTGTCTATTAGTCTCATGTCATTGGCCTCACTTTTTTTGCACTGTCACACGCGACTCATGGAATGTTGCGCCGCCACCCATATCCGAAAGCTTCTGGGAGGTGAGGTCGTTGATGCCACCCTCTTCCACCGGCCAGAAGAGGCCTTCAGCAATGAGTAGCCCTTTACGGGTATCCGTCGACACCCTGGCAAAACGGCTTGTCCGGCCCCGGTGATTGATGAGATAGATCTGCTCGCCATCCTGGATTTGGGCCGCAGCGGCATCCTCAGGATGGATCAGGACTTCACCCAGGAGAGCGTTATACCTTTCGCCGAAGGTGCTGTTCAAAAGATCGACATGGGGCGGGGTCAGAAGTTCAAAGGGATAGCGTGAGTGCAGATCGGCATCACCGGATTCCCCGGCCTCTGTCAGGCAGGCAAAGGGCGGGATCTGCGGTTCATCATCTCGGGCAAAGACAAATCGTCCTCCTCCCTGCCGGAACAGATTGCCCTCGGACTCCGCCAGGGTCGAACACAGCCAGGTCCCGGCGGCCGGTCCCTCGGGCGGTGTGCCGGGCGGAAGTCCCTCCATATCCTGGAGATAACCGGTTATCCTTTCCTCGACCGTCTGCAAAAAAGGTGGCTCGGCAAAGCCCATCTTCTGTGCCAGGGTCTGGAACAGTTCAAAATTGCTGATCGCTTCACCCATCGGGGCAATTACCGGCTCGGCAATCCCCATATAGAACTGGCCGTAAGTGGTATAGAGGTCCTTGTTTTCCAGGAAGGTGGTGGCGGGCAGGAGGAGATCGGCATAGCGGGCGGTCGGAGTCAGGACCTGTTCATGTACGACAGTGAAGAGATCGTCCCGCAGCAAGCCCTGGCGGATCATGCCGGTATCAGGGGCGGCGGACAGGGGATTGGCGTTATAGACAAAGAGGGCCCGGATACGTGGCTCCCGCACGGTCAGGGCCTGGCCGAGCTGGATCATGTTGACAATCGGTGTTTTTTGGGCGGCCAACTCGGGGAATCTGATCTTGTCGCGATGAGCGCGAAAGGCCCCGGCCGAAAGCAGGACTCCCCGTCCGGCCCCGCCCTGGAACAGGCCAAGGACCGCCGCCAGCGACAGGATGGCCCGCACAGCCATGCCGCCCCGACTGTTGCGGGTCAGTCCGACGCCGATCCGAAAAAAGGTCTGCGGATGGGACTTGAGCAGCTGAGCAAGATTGCGCATCTCTGCATGGCTGACGCCGCTCTGGCCGACAAAGGCCGACCAGGATGTCCGGCGCAGATAGCCTGCCAATCGGTCAAAACCCTCGGTCTCCCGTGCCAACATGGGACGATCAAGAAGATCTTCCTCTACCAGCACCTTAATCAGCCCGAGGGCAAGGGCCGCATCCCCTCCCGGTCGCACCGACAGATACTGATCGGCGGCCCGGCCGGTGGCGTTTCGATACGGATCGATGACCAGCAACCGACCACCCCGCCGGCGGGCAGCGGTGACATACGGCCAGAAGTGGACATTGCTGACCTTGATATTGATACCCCAGGCGACGATGAGATCCGCTCCGCCCGCAAGTTCCGGCGGACTGCCGGGTGCCTTGCCGCAGTGCTGCCCCCAGGCCGCACCCGCCGCAGCAAAACAGATGGTTTCATCCAGGCGCAGGGCCCCCAGGCGATGAAAGAAGGGATGACCGGCAAAGCGGTTGATTGTGCCCATATTGCCGGCATAGGAATAGGGCAGGACGGCCTCGCCGCCATGGTCATGCACCACCTGGGTGAGCCTTGCGACAAGGATATCCCAGGCCTCATCCCAGGAAATCCGGGCGAACCTGCCCTCGCCCTTTTTCCCCGTGCGTACCTGGGGAAAGAGGAGGCGGTCTGCGGCATAGACCCGTTCGTGGTAACGTCGCATCTTCCGGCAGATAAAGCCATTGGTATAGGGATGTTCCCGGTCGCCCTGCAGGGAAATAATCCGGCCCCTCTCAAGGGTTGCCACCATGCCACAGCTGTCAGGGCAGTCCAGAGGGCAGACGGTTTTTTTCTGTTCAACCTCGGGATTCGTCGTCATCCTCTCATCACCTCAACCTCCTGGGCTCTAGCGAACCCCGAATACCACATTAACTGTGACGACCACATCCAGCTCACCGGCCGGCAGACTGGGAGCAGCGGCACCGACCTTCATCTCTATCTGGGGCGTCGTGTTGAAATAGGGTACCGGCATAGCATTTTCGGCGTTCTCGCTGATCTGCAGGGGTTTTTCCAGGCTCAGTCCGGCCAACCCGGCCAGGGATTCGGCCTTTTCTCTGGCTTCTTCAAAGGCCAGGATACGGGCCCGATTAAACAGTTCCTTTTTATTTTTGACATCAAAACTCACCGAATTCATCTCCAGTTTATTGATGGCTCCCAAGGCATCGATGATCCGGGATACTCGCTCGGGCTGACTGTCGATCTCCGGGATAGAAATATTGAGGGTCTGCTCAACCCGTTGCCCCATCAACCGCCGTTCACCGTCACTCCAGTCGTATTCCGGTCGGAAGGTCAGGTTGGAGGTCTGGATATTGCGCTCGGAGATGGTGTTTTTTTTGAGAATCTCCAAGACCTTGGCAAGCTTCTGGTTGGCCAGATCCTGGGCCTGCTTGGTGGTATCCGCAAGCTCCGAGACCCCGGCGGATATCCGGACATAATCCGGGACCACCACGATCTTGCCCTCACCGCTCACCGAGATGCCCTTTGGCGTCGCGTTGACGGCCTCTACCTTCTTCTCGGGCGCCTGCTGCCGCTTGTCCTCTATAGTTATGCCGGTCTGCTGCAGCTTGCTCAGACCTATGATGATCGTTATACAGACCACGATTGCCGCCAGTACCACACCCCATTGCTGATTCTTCATATATCCTCAAACCTTGCTGATAAAATTGATGCAATATGCCCTCGACCAACATGACCGAACACACCTCCACGGATTGACATACCCTTGTAAACTATCGGATTGACAGGAGCAGAGCAAGGTATTTCTCAGCCCTTTTCCCTTTACAGCCGAACCGGAAAACAGCATAGTGCGACAGGCAGACTGCCGACGCCCTCCACCTTCAGAACCGCAGACAACCCATGACTGATACCAATTTTGATTCCCGCCTCCTTCGCTTTGAGAAAAACGTCTACGCCCACGACAAGGGGCGTATCCGTCTGACACTCATCGAGGAAGATCTGCAGGAGTTTTTCCCTCTTTTTCAGGGAGGAGGTCTGAAGGTCCTTGATGCAGGCGGCGGTGCCGGGCGGTTTTCCAGGCTCTGCGCCCACAGGGGCCACAAAACCATCCTCTGCGACATCTCGGCCGAAATGCTGGCACTGGCCAAAAGAGAAAACGAACAGACCGGCCTGCAGGACAAGATCACCCTCCTTCTTCTCGGTCTTCATGATCAGGAACTGGCCGCACACGCCCCCTTTGACCTGATAGCCCTGCACGGAGTGGCAGAATGGATGGCGGAACCGGCACAAGCCATCGCCTACGCCTGCTCCCTGGTTCGGCCGGGTGGCGTGCTGTCACTGCTGGTCTTCAACAGGGATAAACTCCTCCTGAAAGAGGGTATCAACGGCATGCTGCTCTCTTCGGCAACAAACACGGCCAAACCACGCACCAACCTGACCCCGCCGGGCGGCCTCTCGCCCCGGACGGTCCGAGACCTGCTGGGCGAACAGGACGGCATCCTCCTGCTGCAGTCGGGAATCCGAGTTTTCAACGGTTTTTTCCGCGAGATCACACCTGCTCTCGGGCCGGAAGAATGGCTGGCCCAGGAACGTCTTTACTATCGCCAGGAACCATTTTCGGGTCTTGGCGAACACAGCCACTTTGTCTGGCAACGCCATTAATCTCTTCACCCTAGATCGAAACCCATGCCAAGCCAGAAACCAACATCCGCCTCCCCGCTGCCGACCAACAGAACCTACTGCAACTTCTGTCCCGGTTACTGTTGTTACAGGCTTAAAGGCTCAACCCTCCTGTTGGACGCCCTGGATATCAACCGCCTGGCCCGGCATTTCGAGATCAGCGATGGCGAGGTGCGCAAACGCTATATCGAGGGGAAAAACACCTTCAAAACCAGGGAAGATGGCTCATGCATTCTTCTGAGCAACGAGCGGATGTGCAAACGCTGCTCGGTGCATCTGGCCCGTCCCCTTCAGTGCCGCGAATTTCCCTACGGCCTCCCCTGCCCCTATTTGGACCGGCCGGATCTGCTCGAAGAGATTCAGCCCAGGGTGGAGCAGGCCTTGTACGGAAAGGAGGGGAACGATTGAAACAGGATGTCTGCACCTTCCTGAAGACCACGGCCAGCTCCTGCAGGATATAGACTTTGGGCTGCCTCGTCTCCAAGCAAACTGTACTGCTGCATTTTTCACTGAACTGTATCTGCCGCCATCTGCCCTTCTCGAATAGATTAGGAGTTTTACACAAACTCTCATTTCTCTCTTCTGCGAGGTAGCCCCATGAAACAGTTCCGCTTCAAAAAACTCGACGCCTTCGCCACCGAACACTCAGGCGGCAATCCGGCCGGCATGATCAGCCTTGATACTCTCGCTGAAATTTCGGCAACTGAAATGCTACAGATCGCCCGTGAACTTCGGGGCTTTGTTAACGAGGTCGGCTTTGTCTGCCGGACAGGCAAAGACCGCCTGGCCTTGCGCTATTACTCGGCGGAAAAAGAGGTGCTGTTCTGCGGACACGCGACCATCGCCATCCTCTACGACCTGCTCAATACCGACCCGGAGCTCAAAGGCCTACCGCAGATACACATCGATACCGCAAACAGCGGCCTTGTCGCGGAAAATCGGATCGACCAGGAGAAGGCCGTTTTCATCAGCTCCCCTGCCCCGACCTTCTCGGCACAGGATATTGAATCTGCCGCCATTGCCCAGGCCCTACGGATCGCCCCCTCGGCCATCTCCTCGCACCTACCGACCGCCAGGATCAATGCCGGACTGGAGACGCTGCTCGTGCCCATCGGCACACTGGAGACCACACTTGCAATCCAGCCCGACGAACGACATCTCAAGCAATTCTGCGAAGAGCACGGCATTGATATCATAACCATCTTCACCGATGCAACCGCCCGACCAGACACGAGTTGGCGCAGTCGGGTCTTCGCCCCGCGCTTCGGCTATCTTGAAGATCCGGCCACCGGCTCGGGCAACGCCGCGCTCGGCCAGTATCTCCTGCAGCATGGGCTCTGGCAGGGCAAGACCCTGTCGATTGAGCAGAACAGCGAGCGGACCCACGCCAATATCGTCAAACTCATGGCCCGATTTCCGCCCAACTCCTCTCCCCAGGTCCTCTTCGGCGGTGGGGCCATCACCCGAATCGAGGGCAGTTATTTTCTGCAGTAGCCCCAGGGGACGTTATTGATTTAGTGAACTGAGACTGTTTAACGGGAAACGGCTCACCAAGGTCGACAATGTCCCCATCGGCCTTCGATGTATGCTGCTACGGCAGCGGGGTCTCGGTATAGGCGATATTGGCCTCCTCCGATTTGTAACAGGGCAGCTCTTTATTCTGGCCCAGATCGTCGACCAGATCGGGGTTGAGGAGCATGGATTTGGCAAAAAGGGCGATGTCGGCATATTCCAGGGATCCCTCGGCCGTTGTCCGGTCATGGATCTTGCAGCAGATAAACAGCGGTTTGTCGGTGGCCTCGCGGGTGAGTTGGCTCTTGGTCTTTCCTGTGCCAAAGGCCTTCTCTTGAAAATCATAAGTCGATACCGACAGGGCGTCGATAGGTTCGGCTGCGAGCAAACGGATAACCTTCT
>JAUYSF010000002.1 GCA_030696435.1 Desulfoprunum sp.
GCCGATTATTAATTTTTTTTCAGAGCGCAAAATTTTATTCCTTATATCAGCAATTTTTGGGAGTGTAGCCCAAGTCCCCCAATAGAGGTTGCATTATTGTTTACCTATACCCGCGCCAACACCTCGTGCACCTTAGCGGCGAGGTCCTGCCTGAATAACGGCTTCTGGATGAAACACACACCCTCGGCCAAGACACCGTGGTGGGCGATGACGTCGGCTGTGTACCCGGACATGAAAAGGATCTTGATATCCGGGAAGAGGCTTTGCAGCTGATCGGCTAATTCCCGACCGTTCATTTCGGGCATGACGACGTCGATGATGAGCAGATCAATCTTGCCGGCTTGCGCCTTGGCCAGTTGCATGGCCTCGCCTGTCGTGTTTGCTGTCAGTACGGCATAGCCCAGACTTTCGAGCATGGCTTTGCTCAAATTCAGGATCGCCGGCTCGTCCTCCACAACCAGGATGGTTTCGCCATGGCCCAAGGGGATTTCTTTGGTGTTTTCTTCCGGAGAGTCGGCAGTATTGCTCACGTGGCATGGTAGGAAGACTTTGAATGTCGTGCCTTTGCCCGGTTCACTGTAGAGGTTGACAAAGCCATTGTTCTGCTTGACGATGCCGTAAACTGTAGCCAGCCCGAGGCCGGTGCCCCGGCCCACCTCCTTGGTGGTGAAAAAGGGGTCGAAAACCTTGGCCTGGATCTCCTTGTCCATGCCGCAGCCGTCATCGCTGACAGCCAAGAGGACGAAGTCGCCGGGGACAAAGCCCAGGTGAGCGTTGCAGTAATCTTTATCAAGGGTCGCAGTGAATGTTTCGATGGTGATCTTGCCGACGCCGGTGATGGCGTCCCGGGCGTTTACGCACAGGTTGGCCAGGATCTGATCAAGTTGCGACGGGTCCATTTTGATCGGCCACAGTTCCCGTCCGGGCAACCAGGCCAGGTTGATATCCTCGCCTATGAGGCGCCGTAACATCTTGAGCATCCCTTCAACGGTCTCGTTCAAATCGATCACCTTGGGCGCAATGGTCTGCTTGCGGGCAAAGGCCAGCAATTGCCGGGTAACCTCCGTGGAACGCCTGGCAGCCTTTAAAATTTCCTGAAGATTGTCATACAGCGGCTCGAAAGGGTTCATCTTGACCAAGGCCATTTCCGCATGTCCGATAATTACTGAGAGCATGTTGTTGTAATCGTGGGCCACACCCCCTGCCAGTCGACCCACCGATTCCATCTTTTGGGCCTGAATAAACTGGTCTTCAAGCCGGCGTTGTGCTGTGATGTCGGTTGCGAAACCTTCAATGATGAATGAGCCATCCTCGGCGTGTTGAACGGTTCGGGCATTCATCATCAGCCATATCGTTCTGCCGTCGGCTGTAAGGGCCTGGTATTCAAAGTTTACCACTCGGCCTTTTTCCTGCAGCATGTGCAGAAACCGATCTCGCTGCTCGGGAAGGGGACAATGATTTTCCAGCAGATTGATGCGTCCCAGGGCTTCTTGGGGCGAATCGAACGCCAGGATGTGGGCCATGGCGGTATTGAGCGACAAAGCCTGCCCTTGCGTGGTGACGGCGAAAATGCCGATAGGTGCGTCCTCAAAAAGATCCCGGTATTTCGCCTCATTTTCCTGCAGTTTCTTGTCAATCTGATTTCGTTCGGTGATATCGTGGCCGATACCCAGCACACCGATGAGCGCCCCCCCGGCATCGAGCATCGGCGTTTTGGTGACCTCCAGCAGGGCACGATGGCCATCGTCGGCGAAGGTGATCCATTCTTCATTTCTAGTTGGTTTCCCGGCCGCCATTGCCCTGCGATCATGCTCGACGAAGAAGTCCGCCAGTTCCCGGTCGACAAAGTCGTAATCGGTTTTGCCGATGATGTCCGCTTCCCCGGCACCGAAAAACCGCTCGAACATCGGATTGCAGGAGAGATAGATGCTGTCTTTATCTTTCAACCAGATAAGGTCGGGGATCGTCTGCACCAATGTTTGCAGATGGCCTTCACTTTTGCGCAGCGCCTCTTCGGTCTGCCTGTGCTCGTCTAATTCCTGCGAGAGTTGCCCATGCGCCTCGGTCAGCTCGCGGGTTCGCTCATCGACGATGACCTCCAGGTGGTCATGGGTTTTTTGCAGTGCTTCTCCTAACTGCTTGCGGGCCGTGCCATCAACGATTGAGGTAAGGATATTAAGGATATAGCCATCCTTCGTTTCGAGAGTCTCCATTACGACGCTCTGAAGTTGGCCATATATCACCGTGCCGTCTTCTCTCGTGAGTCTGATCTCACATCGCTGCATGCCCTGGCGTTGTAAGACACTTTTGAGGTGATTGGAAAAAACATCCCTCCCGTCTGCATCGGCAATAAAACTGCTCAAGGGTGTATTGGCCAGCAGTCCCCGCTCGATTCCCAGGAGTTGCGCGCCGGTAAGATTTACCTCCCGTATCAGTCCGCGCGCATCAAGGGTGAAATAGCCGACGGGGGCAAAGTCATAGAGTTCGGCATAGGTGTTCCGCGACACCTCAAGTTCATCCCTGGCCTGGAGGAGTTCGGCATTCTGCATTTCAAGTTCAATCTGGTGGACCTCAAGTTCATGCACCAGCCGCTGCAACTCTTCCTCGCTTCGGGGTGGAGGCAATTCAGTCGTTTTCGTCCGCAGCAGCTCTTCCGCCTGACGCCGCAGTTTTGTCGCTGCTGATCGGGTTTTATCTTTGTCGATGCCCATTACTGCCCTCCAGTTGCCTTTATCTGGTCGTAACTATTGAGTTTGTTGTGCGGCTGGTTGCACGCTGGGGGTTACCAATCTAAATCAGGATACAGTTTCTTCACACAGTCAGGGCAGATGCCGTGGCTGAACTCGGCCTCCGTGCGGTCTCGGATATAGACTTCCACCTGGCTCCAGTAGCCCTGGTCATCACGGATTTTCTTGCAGTTTGCACAGATGGGAATTATGCCGCGCAGGGTCCGGACCTCCTCCAAGGACTTCCGCAGTGCCTCCTCGGCCTGCTTACGCTCGCTGACATTGCGGACGATAGCCTGGAGAAACAGTTCATTGCCGAGTTCTACCGAGTTGAGGCTTACCTCCGCATCAAAAGGGCTTCCGTCATAGAAACAGTGCTTCCACGCAAAGAATTGCGGCTTTCCGGCAAGGGCGGCATGTATCTTCTCAAGGGCTTTTTCTTTTGAGTCACGCCCGTCAGGTTGGAGTGGTGGTGAAAATTTGTACGGGGTCTGGCCGACAATCTGCTCTCGCGAACACTGAAACATCTGCAATGTCTTGGTATTGCAATCGGCAAAGAGAGCACCTTTCATGATGAATATGGCGTCGTTGGCACTCTCAAAAAGGGTCTTGAATTTTGTTTCGCTTTCCAATAGTGCCTCGCGAGTCCTGTCTGCCAGGACCACCTGCGATAAATAGGTGGCAAAACCTGCCATCAGTTCCTCTTCAACGGGGGAGATAGTCTGTTTGCTGAAGAGGGCTAATACACCAATCGGTTCATCCTCTACCGAGGAAAGCCTGAATCCCGCAAAGGAAACCAAGCCGAGGGCCTGTGCCCACTCATGGTCATGAACTTGGGGATCGTGGATGACATCGTTGGTGACAAACCGAGAATCCTCGCCGGATGCGACACGGCCTATTTTGTAGCAGCCAAAAGGGACTCTCCGATGCTTGCCGTCAATATGGCTGTAACGACCTGAACTGGCCACAAGGTGGAGGCAACGAGTTCTGTCGCGACAGGCTCCGGCCTCCTTGAGCTGCGCGTGAATGCAGCCCTGCTCACACAGATCACCCTCTCGTATCAGCCAGATTCTGGCAAAGTCGGCGTTGAAGATTGCCACTATTTCATCGGTGATGATTTTTTGTTTTTCGCTGAGACTCAATGCAGCGATGAGGCGTTCTTTGAGAAGACTCAACCTTGTAATCTGCTCTTCCGTGTGTTTGCGTTGGGTGATATCGCGGACACTGGTACGTAAACCAAGAAAGTCGCCATGTGCAGCATAAATAGGTTGATAGGAGATGGCCGCCCAGCGGATAGAGCCATTTTTATGCCGGACACGGAAGGGGATATCGTCGCCTGAAAGTCGTTCTTTGAGACCTTTTTCGTGAAGGGAGAGCACCAATGCCTTATCTTCAAGGAGAAGTACTTGGGCAAGAAGATCAGGCCGACGCAACCATTCCTCACGAGAATAGCCTGTGAATTTTTCTACCGCCGGATTTATCCAGAGCAGGGAACCGTCCGGCGCGAGCCAGCTTTCCCAATCATAGGTGTAATCTGCAATGGCCCGGAATTCATCCTTACTCGTTCTTATGGCCTCCTCAACCATTGTGCGTTCGGTAATATCCATGTCCGCGCCGCGGTATCCGATAAGTCTGCCCTGTTCGTCCAGGTTCGGCACCCCGTTGGTCTCAAGGATGATCAGGTTGCCGTTTTTGTGGAGATTCGAATTGACAAAACCCCTGAAGGTCTCTTTCGCGGTGAATGCTTCAAGAGCTGCTTTCTTGTACGCCTCTCTCTCTTCAGGCACGAAATGATCGTAGAAGTACATCCTGCCGACGATCTCGTCCGGTCTATAACCCAGTATCTTTTCCACCGCAGGGCTGGCATAGGTATACAAACCATCGGTATCCACTTCCCAGATCCATTCTCCGGCGCTCTCTGCGACCTGCTTGAAACGTTCCTCGCTGTTCCGGAGGGCGTCATATAACCTATTGCGCTCGTCTATTTCCAGAGAAAGGAGTTCATTTACCCTGAGCAGTTCACGGGTCCGCTCCTGGACGATGACTTCCAGGTTGTCATGGGCTTGTTGCAACGCATCTCCTAACTGCTTGCGGGCCGTGTCATCAACGATTGAGGTAAGGATGTAACCATCCTTGTTTTCTTCGGCAGCCTCCATTGCGACGCTCTGAAGTTGGCCATATATCACCGTGCCGTCTTTTCTCGTGAGTCTGATCTCACATCGCTGCATGCCCTGTCGTTGCAAGACACTTTTGAGGTGACTGGAAAAAATCTCCCGCCCGTCGGCATCGGCAATAAAACTACTAAAAAGGCGATTGGCCAGCAGGCCCCGCTCGATTCCCAGCAGCTGCGCACCGGCAAGATTCACCTCCCGTATCAGTCCATGGGTATCAAAGGTAAAATAGCCGACGGGGGCAAAGTCATAGAGCTCGGCATAGGTATTCCGCGAAATTTCAAGTTCATCCCTGGCCTGGAGGAGTTCTGCATTCTGCATTTCCAGTTCGATCTGGTGGACCTCAAGTTCATACACCAGCCGCTGCGTCGCTTCCTTGGTCCGGGGTGGAGGCAATTCAGCCGTTTTCGCAGGCAAGCGATCTTCCGCCTGTCGACGTAGTTTGGCTGCTGCCAGCAGACGCTTATCATTTTTGATTACCATATCGAACCCCGCTTATTATCAGAGATACATCGGGCAACCACCTCAGGGTGTGGCCTACCGTCCAGCCTCCAGCAGACTTTGCAGTCGGGCATTCTCGGCGCGCAGCTCCGCCTCCAGCGCCTTGGCCGCGGTGATATTTGTAAAGGTGATCACCAAGCCGCCGATGACATCCTCCATGGTGCGGTAGGGCATGATCCGCACCGAAAACCAGCGCCCGTCGGTGGTGGTGATCTGCTTTTCCGAAAAGATCAGTGTTCGCAGCACTTCCTGCGCTTCTTCAGTCATCCCGGGATAGAGCAGATCGCTGACAATATCGGAAAGCGGTCGCCCCACATCGCCTGGGATCAGCTTGAAGAGCTTGTCCGCTCCACTGGTGAAGCGCCGCACCCGGAGTTGGTTGTCGAGGAACACGGTGACTATTTCCGTGCTGTTGAGCAGGTTGCGCATGTCGTTGTTCACCCGCGAAAGCTCGTCCATTTTGGACTGTTGCTCGGCGTTCACAGTCTGCAGTTCCTCATTCAGGGATTGCATCTCTTCCCTTGAGGTTGTCAGCTCCTCGTTGGTGGACTGCAGCTCTTCGTTGGTGGACTGCAGCTCCTCGTTGGTGGATTTGAGTTCCTCCTGCGAGGATTGCATCTCCTCGCGGGCACTCTGGAGCACTTCACGGAATTGCCGGAGTTCCTGCTCCAGCTCCACAACCCTGGCATTGCCGGATTGAGCGGTTTTGG
>JAUYSF010000096.1 GCA_030696435.1 Desulfoprunum sp.
CCCGTGTATGGTTGCCGCTGGAATAATTCCCTCCCCACTGCAAAAGCATATTCACCGCAGTCTGATAATTGCAAGGAGCCGAGGAGTCTGTCGGATTATAGAAATTTTTTCTCAGATCAAGGCATTTTCGAAAATTAAGCGTAGCCATATAGTTGATATTGCGAGCATTGATTTTCGAAAATAACGCAGAGATGGGGAAAAAGGGCATAATCCGACAGGCTCCGAGTATCGAGTAATTCAGAGACGATCCACACTGGCACACACTCTTCCCGAAACGCAAAGAGGTGAAACATGGAAAATCGAAGACATCAACGGATGGCAATCAAGAATCTCTGGGCAGATGTATCTGATGGCAAAGGTTTTTTCTCAGGGGTGGTGACCGACCTCTCACGCTTTGGCCTGCGCATGACCGACCTGCCGGGAAAACTCGACAACACCAGCCAGCGCTTCTCCATTGTCCTCTCCGGCCATGGCAAGAATTTCAAAATGCTGGTAAAGCCTCGCTGGGCGCACAAAGAAACCACTCAGAAAAGCGTCGGCGTCGAGATCGTGAATGCCCCCTGGGGTTGGACCGAATTTGTTATGGATTTCGAGCCTACCTCTGTTGATGACACCCACGCCGAGATAAATATTTAATTCTGATTCCAAATCGTAACTATTCGTTGGCGGACTCATCGGTATCGAAATCGCCATCAATATCGGTATCGGTATTGAATCCTTGCTGTTTCCGGCATGTTCTCGTTGCAGTGGGCGATTTCGATATCGATCCCGATTTTGATTTGGGATACCCCCCCTCGCCCTCTCTTCACCACAAAGGGCCGTGAGCATCAGCGTATGCGGAGACGCTGCCCTTTGTTCAGAGTTTGCCAAGTCCGAAAAATCATGTTAAAAAGTTGACTTGAATAATCAATCTCAAGTTGCAGCATTCTCGTGCTCCTCTCTATCACACCCTTTTTTCTTATTACCCTTACTCAATCATGAACTTTCTCTACGAGCGTATCACCTATATCTTTGACCCCCTCCATCATCTCTGGGAGCATGAGAAAATGCACCGGAAGATATCCGTCCTGTTGGTGCTCTTTTTCCTTGGTAGCCTGGTAGGTATTGAACTCAAACGCCGGGGTATGCTGCCACATTCTCTGGGCCAATTCATTCCGGGCAACCACTTTTATGCCGTACAGGCCGCCTTCACCGTGGTCCTGATCCTTGAGGTCATCAGCCTGATCTTCACCCTGCCCTGCTCGTTTAGCCGTTCCGTCGGCAAACAGTTTGAGATCCTCTCACTTATTCTCATGCGAAACGCCTTCAAGGCCCTGTCGCAGTTCCCCGAGCCCATCACCTTTGCCGGCAATCAAGACGCCGTCCTGGGTATCCTCTCGGACGGCTTCGGCGCCCTGCTGGTCTTTGCCCTCCTGGGTTACTACTACAAGGTCAAAGCCCTTGCCTCGGAAGAGGCGATGAAACCTACCGATCTCTACAGCTTTGTCGCAGCCAAAAAAGGTATCGCCTTGGTCCTGCTGGTCGTCTTCACCTATATGGGCATCAACAGTGCCATCCTCTCTTTCAATGGTGCCGAGAACACCGATTTCCTCCACGGGTTCTATACGATCCTGATCCTCACCGACATCCTGGTGGTCCTCATCTCTCAGTGCTTTCAGCCCTGTTTCTCGGCCATCTTCCGCAACTCGGGCTTCGCCCTCACCACCCTCATCATCCGCATAGCCCTGGCGGCCCCGCCCTTTTACAACGTCCTTCTCGGCTTGATTGCCGCGGTGTTCGCCATTCTGCTCACCGTTATCAGTAGTGGTTTGTTTGCCAGACCGAAGAAAGGTCCGCGGCACTGAGCAGGCAGACCTCACGCTCAGGACACAAGGAAAGAAAGAGAGGAGAGAGAGAAAAAGAGCAGACGCTTATTCCAACTCCAAATCAAGATTTGGAATTGGAATTATTCCCAGACGCCCGGCACAGCCACCCCACAGTCAGGACAGCAACCTTCCGACAGACGGTTCGCTTGTACCGAGAAACCCGCCCTGCTGACAAGCAGACTGCCGCAGGAAGGGCACAGGGTATTCTCACCGCCCGCCCCGACATTGCCCTCATAGACAAAGTGCAGACCGCTGTCGAGTCCGATTTGGCGAGCGGTCTGTAGAGTAGACCGGGGAGTTGCCGGGACATCCTGCATCAGATAGGTCGGATGGAAGGCCGTCACATGCCAGGGAATTGTCTTGTCGGTCTCGGCCAGGAAGGAGGCAATGTCCTGCAATTCGGCCCGAGAATCATTCATTCCCGGAATAATGAGGGTTGTCGCCTCCACCCACACCCCGAGTTCACGCATAAGCCTGACCGTATCAAGGACCGGCTGCAGCCGTGCGCCACAGACCTTTTTATAGAAAGCATCACTGAAGGCCTTGATATCGATATTGATGGCGGTCAGCACCGGGGCCAGCATCTTCGCCGCCTCCCGGCTCATATAGCCGTTTGACACAAAGATGTTTTTCAGCCCCCGCTCAGCGGCGAGGATACTGCAGTCATAGGCGAATTCAAAAAAGATCGTCGGTTCCACATAGGTATAGCTGATCGACTTGCAACCCTGTTCGAGGGCAACCCGCACCACTGCTTCCGGGGTACGAGGAAAGCCCGGGAGCTCGGTCGGCATGTCTTTGGGGATCTGCGAGATCGAGGCATTCTGGCAATGCCGGCAGCGGAAGTTGCAGCCCATGGTGGCGATCGAGTGCGAAAGGCTACCCGGCAACACATGGAAAAGGGGTTTTTTCTCTATCGGATCGACATGCTCGGCAACCAACCTACCGTAGACCCGGCTGTACAGCACGCCCCTCCGATTTTCCCGCACCCCGCAGATTCCCAACCGGCCATCGCCGATGAGACAGTGATGCCCGCACATCAGGCAACGCAGGGCAGTGTCCTGCCGCTCATAGAACAGGGCTTCATGCATGGCCTTTTCTCCGATTGGTGGATTATGCCCAAGGTGACACTTCAATTTCTTAGACGTGCTTCAGAATCCGTCCCACCGCATCGCGCAGAAAGACCACAATCACCGACTCTTTGGGCACCTGATGCTGATAGGCATGGATCCGCCGATACATGTGAGCCTCATCGGGAACGACTATTTTCCGACGGTACAGGTCGCTGCCGCTGATGATACCTTCCATATGCCACTTTTTCATTGCTCCCTCCATCACGGACTCATGCATTGAAAAAAGACGTTCTGTACAGGTTCAGGTGAACTGAGCAGATGAAACTACTTGGACTCCTTACACACGTGTCACTCCCGACTCTGCCAGAATCCATCGAGATACAGGTAGTGGGGCCTGAAAGAGCCTTTGTAGCTCATCGCCGCTACCTCTTGAATATAGTACCCGAGATACAGGTAGTCAATCCCTCGCTCCTGACAGAGATCGACGAGAGTGAGGATGTTGAATGTGCCGAGGCTGCGCCTGCCTTCATCGGGATCGAAGTAAAAATACACCGCATTGAGCCAGTTTTCACCAATATCGACAACCGCCGAGCCAACCAATCGCCCTGCAAGTCGATACTGCAGACTCAGGCTGTCGACGATGCCGTTGAGGAAAAACCCGTCAAAGTATCCCTCTGCCGTATTATTCTTCTGGGGATAGCGCTCTTCAAGAAATTTCTGACAGAGCAGGAGATTTTCTGCATCGGCTACCAACCCATCAAGACTGATAACGATATCGGCATTCTTTGTTCTGACCCGCCGCTGATTTCTGTTGGCTCGAAAGGTCGTGCAATCCAAACGGACCGGGACGCAGGCCGAACAGCCCACGCAGCGCATGGTATAGAGACAGTTGCCGTTGCGCCGATAGCCCGCGGCCAGGAAGAGTTCCATAATGCGCTGATCGAGCGGACAGAACATCGCCTGATGAAAGGTCGCGACATAGGGCAGGCCGTAAGGACAAGCAGTGCGCAAGTTCATGAAATAACTATCGACCCTGCTCCTGATGAGGCTGAACTCCTCGGCACATTGTTGATCGTAGAGAGACATCACCCTATTTCCGCACCTCCTTCGGTGTCATCTTTTCTGAGGACAAGCACGCTCAGAGAGCGCTCGCTGTTACATTTCATGATAAATGGTCTCGGCAGTCGAACATGACGGACATACCGACTCTCCTGCAATATCGGTTGCCCCTCCAGCCAGCCCTGATCCAGGAAATCATGGGTCATCGTCGCTTTCCGCTGATCGAGGCCCATCGTTCGCTCTTCGTTCAGGGTCAGATACGGGATGCCCAGCGAGGTGATATTCTGAAAAAAATGTGAGCCCTGTGAAGAATCCGCCCGCAACTGATTTCCGCGGACCTCAATGATCGCCCCAACCCCCGAGATATCGCTCCACTGTACCGGTATGCCGAGCCAGGGATCTGCCGAGCCCCAGCGCCCGGGGCCGATGAGCAGAAAGGGCCTTTTCGCCTGCTGTAGCCTGCGGTTCATGGCGCCGATCTCGGCCGCGATGGCCCTTGTTGCCGAGGGATCGAAGCTCTCCTCCCGAACATAGATGATATCGGCCATCGTGCTGAACAGCCCATGCCCGAGAGACTGGTGCGAAGAGCAGAAGGCCTCTTGGATTTCCTGCTCCGATATCTGCACGTCGACCCGCTCGCCGCCGGTGACCATCGGCCTGATCTGCAGGAAATAAAAAATACTCTTCTCCATTTCGCTATCGAGATCAACGGCAAATTCAATCTCCACCTCACAGCCCATACCTACCCGACCGATATGCAGAAGTCCTGAGAGAATCTCCGCCAGAGGATAGCCGGCATATTTGAGGATCTGGGCAAAGGTGATGATCTTCGGACCTGGCAGGTGGGCATCCCGCACCCGGTGTTCATCGGCGATATAGGTTGAGGCCAGCATCCGCACCGGCTGCTCATCCTCGGCGTCTTGGATATTGCGGCGCACAAGATTCGAGTGTTGCCGCTGCAGGCAGGTGTTCAGACGCAAATCCAGGGCATAGAACTGGCGCTGGCTGTTACTCAGCATATCCTCGACGGTAGAAAACTGTACCAACCGCTGCGGGTGGGCGGGCGAGAACCAGAGGGACTTCTCCCCTTCCACCACGGTCTTGCCGATACCGAGCGCAATACTGGCGATACCCTCATCGGCCCGCATAGTCATGACCGGATAGTAGTTATGCGACTGCACGACCCCTGAGAGGGCCGGATACCACCAACCACCGTAGTCACGACCGGCTACCTGCTGGATCATGACCGCCATGGCATCGTCGCGGCCCTGACCGGTGGCCCTGGAGAAGGCCCGCGGATTCTCAAACCAGGTCGAGGCATAAACCAGCTTGATCGCGCTCTCGAGTTGCGAGAGCCGCTCGGCAAAGACCGGATGATTATTGGCCAGAAAATAGGTGGAATAGAGCCCGGCATAGGGTTTGAATTGCCCGTCTTCCAGCAGGCTTGATGAACGGACGGAAAGAGGGAAGGTGTATTTCTGCAGAAAAGCGCTCAGATCATGGCGCAGCCAGGACGGCAGCCGGGCTTCGAGAAAGAGATCGGCGATCTTCTCATCCGGCACAGTCTCGTCACACTGCAGGTTGTTTTCAGTGACAAAACTCTCAAAGCCGTCTGCCGTGATGACACAGGTCTTGGGGATCGTCACCGGCATGCGGGAGATGGCCGAACCTTCAGCGCCGGCCCCCTGCAGGCAGGCCCACATGAAGGCCAGACCGCGGGCCTTACCGCCCATGGAGCCACTGCCCATTTTGACAAAATCCATGATACCGGAGTCATACCTGTCGGAGGAGAACTTCACCACCACCCCGCGCTGCCGGAGTTTGCGCAGGGCATGGACCTTGAAGATAATGTCCTGGCGCATGCCGGCCGCATCGGTCAGGGGTGCCAAGACATCCCGGTGCAGCCGGCGGGCGAGGGCCACCTCGGCTCTGGCCATCACCCAATTGAAAAAATGATTGCGCCGGGCATGGTATAGCAGGGAGGCATCGGGGATTGTCTTGAGCTTTTCCTCAAATTCTATGAGGTTAGCAGCTCGCCCGAGGGCTGTTTCGTCGGGCAGACGAAAGACGAAATTGCCGAATCCCAGATACTCCAGAAAAAAGGCATGGATTTCATCAAGGATGAAGGGGGAATTCTTGTCGATGAAGACCGCTGGAATTTCTTCGGCCATTTTCCGGTTATCGGCCTCGGAAGAGAGCAACAGGAGCGGCAGGTCGGAGATCTCAGAGCGCACATGCCTCAGAAAACGCAGGCCGGCATCACCATCCATCTGACCTTCCCTGCGAAATCTGGCATCAGAGAGGATCCCGAAGACGTAAGGTTTGTACGCCTCATACAGGGCCATCGCCTCCTCGTAATTGGTGGCCATGAGTATTCGGGGTCTGGCCCGCATCCGCAGCAGACGGTGCCGCTCGTTAAGGCTCTCGTCGAGTATTGACTGGGTCTGACGCACGACTTCCCGATAGATGAGGGGCAGAAAAAGCCCACGGTAGAGGGGCGAATCCTCGACATAAATAATGACCCTGACCATCGCCCGCTCCGTGTCGCCCTTGACATTGCGATGATCTTCGACGTTTTTGATGATGGACAGGAGCAGATCTGCCTCGCAGCACCAGAGAAAGATCTTGTCGATCCCGGCGCTGTCGGCCCTTTCCAGAAACGACGGTCGCAGGGAATGGGCCAGCAGGATGACGGGCAGGTCCGGCTTGATCTTCTTGATCGCCACCCCGAGATCGAAGGCATCCATACTGCCGAGATAGGGCATGGTGATCACCATCTCGAAGGTCTTGCGGGCCACTATTTCAAGGGCCTCAGCGGCGGTTGAAACCCTGGTGATCCGGGGAGGCTTGCTCAGATTGAGCCCATGATATTCGTTGATCAGGCGGGTGGCCAGACTGCCGTCCTCTTCCATGATAAAGGCATCGTAGAGGCTTGAGACCAGGAGGATATCCTGGACCTTGAAGGGCATCAGTTCATGGAAGATCTTGAAGTCCGGATCAATATCCGGGTGAATTCTGCTGGAATCCTCAAGCATGTGATTCCCCCTGAAGAAGAGAATGGGATAAGGCAGGCGCATAAAGCGGTGAGACTATGCCTGTATTGTATATCCGTTTACCTGAAAAGAAAATGGTTCCTGCCGCTGATCGGGTCAAGTAGCCGTCGAAAACTGCCCTGAGCGAATGCGCCCCTGCTGTCTCAAAGGGCTGACGAACGCAGTTCCTCGGGCGTATTGATATTGTCCCAGGCCTGGGCGAACTGTGCCGGGATGACAGGGGTAGCAATCTTGGCATGGCCTGCCACGTCGCCGATCCTCAGAGATCCGGCTGCCAGGACTTCCTCGAATATCGACCTGCAGCGCCTGTCGTAGTGGGCCAGGAGCGGTTCGACATGGCTATCTGCGCTCCGCCTGGGCACCGTGCCCCAGCGCCCCGGTTGCCTCGAATCAATGAGCCACTGCAGGGACTCGGGAGAAAGTGAGGGCATATCGCAGGCCACAACAAGCCAGGAGACCTCGGGCTGCCAGCGCATGGCCGAGAGGATCCCGGCGAGGGGACCGGCCACCCCAGGGATATCGGGTATCCTGACCAGATCCAGCAGGCTCTCGGGCACCAGCCCGCGGCCGGACAGGACTACCTGCCCGACAAAGGGCTCCAGGATGGCGACCGTGTTCTCCAGCCAGGTTCTGCCCCTGCCGTCGGCAAGCAGATGTTTGGCCCGGCCCATCCGGGAACTCCTGCCGCCGATCAGCACACAGGCCCAGATCGGGACCTGCTGCAAGGTCTGCCGGAGCAGATTGAGGATGGTCAGCGCGCAGGCGGAGATGCCTGTAGCGGTTTCGCCTTCCGGCAGCTGGAGAACGGGAAGTGCAAGATCCGTCTCGCCTACAACCAGAACGATATCATAATGTTGACACAGATCAGCGAGATACAGTCGGATTCGGTCGGGACTAACCGTCTGGCGGGAGAGATAAAGTTGTTCTGCCCCCAGAGACACGATGTCGCCACCGGCAGCAAAGATCCGGCTGTGGTCCATGGGCAAGAGATCGGTAGAAAGCTGATGTTCTTGGGAAAATACCAGGGCGACACGCAGGCCGCAGTTACGGAGCTCGGATATCAAGTTGCAGAGAAACGGGAGGCCTCCTGCGGCATCCAGGCCATCAAGCCGGAAAACCGGCAGGCCCGAACAATCCTTTGGCTTCATGGTTTTCACTGGCATCGTTCCTTTCAGAGAAGGCTTCTGAAAACAGGCTGTGCTAATGTTCCGGAACAGGGCAGGACACCGGCCTGCCGACCGCGTTCAAGAAAGGCGGTAATGGCGGCCATGCCCTCCGAGCCAAGATCTCTGGAATACTCGTTGACATACAGCCCGATATGGCTCTGCACAACCTCCTCAGCC
>JAUYSF010000107.1 GCA_030696435.1 Desulfoprunum sp.
GTCTGCTCGCGCTCATCATGACCGCCGCCAAGACCTGCGCCGCGGTGCCGGCCCACTGCGTCGATCTCATCGATGAAGATGATGCAGGGCGCGTTTTTCTTGCCCTGGGTAAAGAGGTCACGAACCCGTGAAGCACCGACGCCGACAAACATCTCGACAAAGTCAGAGCCGGAGATGGAGAAGAAGGGGACATCCGCCTCGCCGGCGATGGCCTTGGCCAGTAGGGTTTTGCCTGTTCCAGGTGAGCCTGCCAGAAGCACACCTTTGGGAATCCGGCCCCCGAGAACCGTAAATTTCTGTGGATCTCTGAGGAAATCGATTATCTCCTCAAGCTCTTCTTTGGCCTCATCAATACCGGCGACGTCTTTGAATGTCACCTTGTTCTTGCCATGCTCCATGAGGCGGGCCCGGTTTTTACCGAATGAAAGCGCCCCGCCCTTGCCGCCACCTTGCATTTGTCGCATAAAAAAGATCCAGACCCCGATCAACAGGAGCATCGGGAACCAGGAGATGAAGGCTGTCATGAGCCAGGAATCCTTCTGGACTTCCTTGACGGCTATGTCGACCCCGGCTTTTCTCAGGATGGGGATGAGTTCGCTGTCATTGATCGGGTAGATGGTTTGGAACGGCTTGCCATCCTGAAGGGCACCGGAGATGGTATCACCGCTGATTCTGACTCTGGTTATGGCCTTGCTGTTGATGCTTGACATGAACTCACTGTAGGTGAGCGAGGTAAGGCTTTCTTGCGGTTTGTTGAAGAGATTGAAGAGCAGGATCATGGTTAAACCAATCACCAGCCACATACTTAGATTTTTATAAAAAGTGTTCAAAGAGACCTCCGGTGGCTCCTGTTTTTATCTTGCAATGATCTCAGCTAGCCGATTTTTGAGAAAAGGAGAGGGATCAAGACGAAAAATCATTCCAGTTTCCAGAAAGTAAAACATCATAGACATATGTCGAGGGGATCTTGCCTGTTTTTCTATTTTATTGATTGCGTGAAGTATTGTACAGGCTGAACGCCGATTGTGTTCTTTTTCATCTCCTGCATGGCCTTGGCCACTGCTGCCGCCCCGGTTGCCGTTGTCGTATAGGAGATATGGAAATCAAGAGCCGCCCTCCTGATGCTGTAGGAGTCATCTGTCGTTCTCTTGCCAAGAGAGGTATTGACGATCCAGGAGATTTGTCGATCCCGGATCTTATCAAGGATGTGTGGCCGGCCTTGAGAAATCTTGTTTACATATTCGCACTGGACCCCATTTTCTCTAAAAAAGGCGGCGGTGCCGCTGGTAGCGAAGATGGTATACTCCAATTCCGCAAGTATCCTGGCGACCGGCAGCATGGTCGGCTTGTCGCCGTCGCGCACGCTGATAAAGACGTTGCCTGATCGTGGCAATTCGCCTCCTGCCGCCAGATGGGCCTTGGCGATTGCCAGGCCGAGATTGTCGTCGATGCCCATGACCTCGCCCGTCGATTTCATCTCAGGACCAAGCAGGGTGTCGACGTTGGCAAAACGGTCGAAGGGGAAAACGGCCTCTTTAACGGCCCAGTGGCTGATCTCAACCTCTTGAGTCAGGCCGAGTTCTTCAAGGGACATGCCCATCATGACTTTTGTGGCCAGTTTGGCGAGCGGCACACCGGTAGCCTTGCTGACGAAGGGCACGGTTCGTGAGGCCCTGGGATTGACCTCCAGGATATAGAGGACATTGTTTTGAATCGCGTACTGGACATTCATCAGGCCGATGACGCCAAGTTCCTCGGCCATGGCCCGACTGGCGGCCTTGATCTCTTCGATCAGGTCGGCCGAGAGGGTATGGGGTGGCAGGACGCAGGCCGAGTCGCCCGAGTGGATGCCGGCCTCTTCGACATGCTCCATGATGCCGCCGATGATGGTGCGTCGACCGTCGCAGATGGCATCAACATCAATCTCGATGGCATCTTTCAAAAACTTATCGATGAGGATAGGGTGTTCGAGGGAGCTGCCGACGACGGCCATGAAAGCCCTGATCCCCTCATCGTCATAGACAATGCGCATGTCGCGGCCACCCAGGACATAGGAGGGCCGGACTACCACCGGATAGCCGATGTGGTTGGCCGCGGTCAGGGCCTCGTCAAGGGTGGAGACCGTATCGTTTTCCGGTTGACGCAGATTGAGCTTTTGCAGAAACTTCTGGAAGCGTTTGCGGTCCTCGGCCCGGTCGATGGCATCCGGCTGGGTGCCGATAATCTTGACCCCGGCCTTCTCCAGAGGGACCGCGAGATTGAGTGGGGTCTGGCCGCCAAACTGGACGATAACCCCGTCCGGCTGCTCCATTTCGATGATGTTTAGGACGTCTTCACGGGTCAGCGGCTCGAAGTAGAGCTTGTCCGAGGTGTCGTAGTCGGTGGAGACGGTTTCAGGATTGGAGTTGATCATGATCGATTCGACACCGATCTCTCTCAAGGCAAAGGCGGCATGCACACAGCAGTAGTCGAATTCGATACCCTGGCCGATCCGGTTAGGTCCACCGCCGAGGATAACGACCTTTTTGCGCTTGCTGGGGATCGCCTCATTCTCCTGCTCGTAGGTCGAGTAATAGTAGGGTGTGTAGGACTCGAATTCGGCGGCGCAGGTATCAACCAGTTTGTAAACCGGTAGGATGCCGACTTTTTTCCTGAGGCCGCGCACGTCATTAGACGAGGTGCCGGTCAGGTAGGCCAACTGCCGATCTGAAAAACCCTGCTGCTTGCAGATGCGCAGAAAATCCCTGTCCAGTCCCTGGAAACCACGGGAGCTGATCTGGCCCTCGGTGTC
>JAUYSF010000127.1 GCA_030696435.1 Desulfoprunum sp.
CCCGTGTATGGTTGCCGCTGGAATAATTCCCTCCCCACTGCAAAAGCATATTCACCGCAGTCTGATAATTGCAAGGAGCCGAGGAGTCTGTCGGATTATAGAAATTTTTTCTCAGATCAAGGCATTTTCGAAAATTAAGCGCAGCCATATAGTTGATATTGCGAGCATTGATTTTCGGAAATAACGCAGAGATGGGGAAAAAGGGCATAATCCGACAGGCTCCTCGCAAATTCCTTAAGGGACAATTTGAAAACGTCCCTCTATCAGAGATGAGACAATGATTTTAGAGAGAATAGTCGCCCAAAAACGGCTCGAGGTTGCCGAACTCAAGGCAAAGGGGATACATCTTCCCGAGTCATTTGCCCAGAAGCAGATTGACTCGCCCCGTGGCTTTCGCAAGGCGCTGCAGGACTACCCCGGCGTGGCGATCATCGCAGAAGTGAAAAAGGCCTCTCCCTCGAAAGGGGTGATCTGCCCGGACTTTGATCCCGTAGCCATTGCCATGAATTATCAGAACTCCGGCGCCCAGGCGATTTCCGTGCTTACCGATGTCGATTTTTTTCAGGGCAAACTGCTGTATCTCATGCAAGTCCGGGAGGCAGTGCAGCTGCCGGTGTTACGTAAGGATTTCATTATTGATGAGCTGCAGATCGATCAGGCCCATGCTCACGGGGCGGATGCCATACTGCTGATTGCTGCGATCCTTGATCTGAACCAGTTACGTGACTATCAAATAAAGGCAGGCGAATACGGCATGGATGTGCTGGTTGAGGTTCATGACGAGGTAGAACTCGATCTCGCGCTCAGAGCTGAGAGTGGGCTTATTGGTATAAATAATCGTAACCTTAAAGATTTTTCAATGGATTTGGGTACGACCTTCCGGTTGAAAAAGATGATACCAGAGGGAATTCCTGTCGTCAGTGAATCAGGATTGCGGAATCATGCTGATATCCGTCGTCTGGAAGAAGCCGGGGTCACCGCCGCCCTCATCGGTGAAACCCTGATGCGGGCCGGATCTTCCGGGAATGTGCTCCAGGGCTTGAGGTCGGACATTGGAGAGTGAAAACGGAGGCAGGATGCACCGAAGAACGCGGATAAAAATGTGCGGAATCACCAACATTGCAGACGCGGAAGAAGGTATACGTGCAGGCGTCGACGCCTTGGGGTTTATTTTTGTCCAAAGCAGTCCTCGCTATATCGTGCCTGAAAAGGTGAAACAAATCGTGGCCGGTCTCCCACCCTTTGTCGATCTGGTAGGGGTTTTTGTCGATCAGGAGAACGTCGAGGTACAGGAAATTATTCATTGTTGCGGACTTTCTTACGTGCAGCTACATGGCAGCGAGACGCCTGAATACTGCAGCAGGTTGGCAGATGCCTCTTCTCCCTGCAAAATCATCAAGGCTTTCAGGGTGGGAGGGCAAAGTGTCCCTGCCGATTTCACACCCTATCAGGATGTTGTTCAGGGTTTCCTGCTTGATACCTATGCAGCCGACCAGGTCGGGGGGACGGGCAAGACCTTTGATTGGGCGATCATCGGCTCATTGGCTCTTGGGCGACCGATTATCCTTGCGGGTGGTCTGACGCCGCAGAATGTCGGGGTGGCGATAAAAGAGGTGCAGCCGTTTGCTATCGATATCAATTCAGGTGTTGAGATGCACCCTGGTTGCAAAGATTACCGAAAACTGCAAGCCCTGCTTGCGGAAGTCCGCAGGGCCGATTTGGCCAGAATCAGCTGAACAATCCCTTCTTATCTCGTCAGTACAAAGGCCCCTTTGTGGCCATTTTGTTGCAAGGTCCTTTTCGCGAGGAGTGCCTTGCTCAGATCTCTCCCAGCGAAGATAAGCACTCTATAGATGGTTGCCTTCTTGCCGGAAACCTTGCTGACAGTTGTGGTGTGTCCGGCATCTGAAAAGCGTTTCTGCATGTGCTCCGCATTCATTTCACGGGTAAAGGCCCCGACTTGTACGTAAAAGCTGCCGCCTGATGCGTCAAGAGGTTGATCTTGTGGAGGAATCTGCACAGGCCTGCCGGTCTCGGACAAGGCCACGACCGTAACCCGGGCGGTGCCTTTGCCCTCAAGCTTCAGGGCCTTTGCAGCACTCTGGCTCAGATCAAGGATCCGTCCTTTGACGAACGGTCCCCGGTCGTTCACCCGTACTATCGTTTCCCTACCATTTTCCAGGTTTTTTACCAATAACAGGGTGTCCATGGGCAATTGCCTGTGGGCAGCGGTCATTTCATTCACGTCATAGCGTTCACCGCTTGAGGTGCGTTTGCCATGAAACCCCCGACCATACCATGAGGCCACACCGGTCTCGCTGTAGCCTCCGGCAGGTGGGGTGGGAGAATACATGCTGTTATTGAAGAGGAAGGGGTCCGGTCGCCGGAACTGAGGGTCGTACGAGGCGTTGGCCGTACCAAGAAGGGCTATAGCCATGCAGAACACGGCGATAATGAGACAGATGAGAGGGTGATGGGGGTTATTCCCGCGAAAAAGCTGGGACTTTTTCATAGGGGAAGGAGGGGGGCCGGTTTCGGTGATGGGTATGCAATTCATCATAGGCAATAACTGTCTGTCCTTATTGGTGATGAGGAAATGGGTTCTGGCTCAATGCACTGATCAATCTTTTTGGACTTTTTCGCTAAGGCGAAAGTCCCTGAGCCGCTGCATATAAAAGAGCCCGGCTTTGCCGGTTGTGTGCGGTGTGTAGGGATATACCCCATTCCCGCCTGCTTGAGAGGCCCTGGCGTCAAAATGTACCTGCTCTCCGGAATCAATCCAGGAGAGAGAATAATCAAGTAAAGGCCGTACGGTGGTGATAACGCCATCCTGGTCTCTTCCTAAGAGAATTGTTTCCCAGCGACGAACACCAAATCCTTTATACCATAAACCGATTTGCTTTTTGAAGAGAATTTTATCCGTCATCATGGCCGGCAGTTCTTCCAAGGCAGGATCGGTGTTGGTAGCCAGGATGCCTGAAACCTCAGAACTTCCCTGGGTTATCAGCCTATCCCAGGCCTCAAAATCAGCAGAATCGGAGCGCAAAAAATGTTTGCCGGAATCGTTAAAAGTCCATTGGGCATGACAGACCTGGCAGGAGACTTTTTCGGATGATGTCTTGTGGGCAGAATGGGCCATGAGAGGTAGGAAATGTTCTTTCTTCTCGGACCCGGCCAGGAAAATATAGCCCTTTCCGGTCACTTTTACTCTTTTTGGCAGCCTTTTTTTAAGTTCTTCGGCATCGTGGCAGCCGGCACAGGAAGGACGGAAGGTCTCGGGGTTGTTTGTCATTAGCTCGTTTCCAGAATGGCAATCAGTGCAGGAGAGACCTCGTTGTTGATGGATGTCGGCTGCCAGTTCGTGGTATTC
>JAUYSF010000150.1 GCA_030696435.1 Desulfoprunum sp.
TCAGCAGAAAACGTCTTCTTTCTGGGATGATATTCCCTCTCCCGGGGAAGCCGCCAAGCCCAAGCCAGTGCAATAATGCAAGCGACTGTGAGAAAGGATCCTAAATCGTATATCGCTAGAGACTATCGCCGGCTGCAGAGCCAAGGTGATCTTGTCTCGTCCTATGTGCGGATTTCAGAAACGGACCTGCATATTCTCGCAGACCGCGATGTTGAGGCTCTGGCCAAAGATCTCGTGCTGCGATACAGAATGCAGATTGAAAGTTACATTGGCCGGCATCCTGAATTTTTGAGCGCTCTTTCTCCCCTACCTGCTGACGATCTGGCCCCACCTATTGTCAGGGAAATGCTCTGTGCCGGGGAGGTGGCCAATGTCGGTCCGATGGCTGCGGTGGCTGGAGTGATTTCGGAATATGTTGGCAAAGATTTGCTGGCAACCGGAGTCGGAGAGGTGATAGTCGAAAATGGGGGAGACATCTTTCTGCACCGCAAGAAGGCCTGCACCGTGGCGATCTTTGCCGGGCAATCTCCTCTCAGTTACAAGGTCGGGGTTGTTGTCCCCGAGGAGGCCATGCCGGCGGGAATCTGTACCTCGTCGGGCACAGTAGGGCATTCCTTGAGTTTTGGCGAGGCCGATTCGGTAACAGTGCTGGCCTCCTCAACTGCCCTGGCAGATGCCGTTGCCACCCGTCTCGGCAATGAGGTTGGTCTGGCTCGGAGCGGTGAAGCCGGGATCAAGAGGGCGCTGGCCCTGGCCCGGCAGTTTGCCGGGATCGATGGAGTTGTGGTGATCTGTGGCGAGTTGATGGGTGCGGTGGGGAAGGTTGAGCTGGTCAGGTTGTAATCCCAATTCGAAATCAAGCGTTAACGTTGTCGGCTACGCTGTGCGGCTCCTCGCCGTACTGTATTACTGCCTTGTCGCTGCTCGCTTGCCTTCGCGTTCTCATCTTGATTTGGCAATGGAATAATAAGGAGAGACGGCAATGGTCAAAGAGCAGACAGCAGGGGAGCAGAGGGCGGAAATGCGCCAGGTAGAACGCCGGCATCTTGTTTTTTACCTGCGGGTTTTTGACGGGATGAGCACCAATGTGCTTGGGCATGTCGTTGATATTTCGTCAAAAGGGGTGATGCTGATCAGTGACAATCCGATATCCGTGGACGTTAGTTTCCGACTGCGGATGCGCCTGCCGTCACGGATTGCCAATAAAGAAGAGCTGATCTTCAATGCCACCAGTCGCTGGTGCAAACAGGACGTCAATCCGGATTTCTACATCACCGGATTTCAGATTTACGATGTGGACGAGGAAATCACCAAGTATGTCCTCTGTCTGATTGATGACTTCAGTTTCCACGATCCCGCCTGATCGGTCACCTCGGGGGGAGTTCTTCCGGGGGGAGTCCGGTGCCTTTTCGGGCGGCTATCTCAAGGCCGCCCTGGCCTCTGCTATCAATGATTCTTTGTACATGTCGACAAAGGTGTCGGCATCCTCCTGCCAGCTGACAAAGGTGGATATATCCGCTTCATCCAGGCGTTTATTAGCCAGGATGGAATTCGCCGGCCTGTGGGCCGGGGTCGGGTAGTCCGCTGTCGTACAGGGTTGTAGCGCATGCGGCACCTGCATGGCCTCGAGGAAATGACGGGCCGCCTCGTACCAGGTGGAATAGCCCTCACTTGTGGCGTGCACTATCCCTGTCATGTCGGAGCGCAGGAGCTTCTGGATCTGCTGGGCCAGGGTATAGGACCAGGTAAGTGAACCGTACTGATCATTCACCACCTTCAGTTCCCGCTCCGGGGCGGCAAGGGACAGACGCAGCATGGTCTTGAGAAAATTTTTGCCATTGCCCGAATAGAGCCAGGCCGTCCTGAGAATGACAGAGTTTGGGGCATATTCGGCGATATACTTCTCGCCTGCCAGTTTGCTCTCGCCATACTGAGAGAGCGGATTTGTGCTGTCGTCCTCACTGTAAGACTCGGGTACCGGTTTTTTGCCGTCAAAGACGTAGTCGGTGGAGATGTGAATGAGCCTACTGCCCATCTTGCCGGCGGCCATGGCCAGATGTTTGGGGCCATCGGCGTTGACCTTCCAGCATATCTGGCGTTCGGTTTCGCAGGCATCGACGGCGGTATAGGCGGCACAGTTGATGATAACCTCCGGCCGGGCGTGCGAAATGTAGCGGTCGACGCTTTGCTGGTCGCCGATATCGATCTGAGGTATATCGCAGCCGAGTGTATCGTTTTCTCTTGAGAGTATATTGCAGCAGTCGGAACCGAGCTGTCCTTTGGCCCCTATGATAAGTATCTTCATGGTATTCCTCAGCGTGAATTTTTCATTTCGGCGACGACTTCGGTGATATACTGGCCATACTGATTTTTCAGCATGTCGCCGGCCAGATGCAGCAATTGATCGAGGGTGATGTAGCCGAGCTGATAGGCGATCTCTTCAATGCAGGCGATTTTCAAACCCTGCCTGTCCTGCACGGCTTGCACGTAACTTGCGGCCTGCTGCAGCGATTCGTGGGTGCCGGTATCGAGCCAGCAGAAGCCGCGGCCGAGCGGTTGGACCTTCAAGGTGCCGCGTCGCAGATACTCGTTGTTGATATCGGTGATTTCCAGCTCGCCACGGGCAGAAGGTTTGACCTGTTCGGCTATGGCAATAACTTCATTATCATAAAAATAGAGGCCCGGGACAGCATATCTCGATTTGGGTCGGGTCGGTTTCTCCTCGATGCCAACCACCTTGTTTTGGCCATCAAACTCCACTACGCCATAGCGCTCGGGGTCACTGACCATATAGCCGAAGATCAGGCCGCCGCAGCTGAGCTGGGTGCTTTCCTTGAGAATTTTGGAAAAGCCGGGCCCAAAAAAGATATTGTCCCCCAGGATGAGACAGACGGAATCACTGCCGATGAACTCCTTGCCGATGAGAAAGGCCTGGGCCAGTCCCTCGGGTTTGGGTTGCTCGGCATAGCTGATGGAGAGGCCGAGCTGCGAGCCATCCTTAAAAAGCTCCCTGAAGCCGGGCAGGTCGTGGGGCGTCGAGATGATGAGGATTTCCCGGATACCCGCCAGCATGAGGACCGACAGCGGGTAGTAGATCATCGGCTTGTCATAGACGGGGATCAGTTGTTTGCTGATAACCCTGGTGAGGGGATACAGACGCGTGCCGGAGCCCCCGGCGAGGATGATACCTTTCATGGTCGATCTATCGTATGTATGCAGGATGGTTGTTCTTGATGTTGGGTGGAATATCTTTTACTATCGCTTGATAGCTTTAGGAATATAACGACCCTCTCTTAAAAAGGAAACGCAAAAAATGGAACACTCTCTGCCTGCCTGTTTCAAGGCCTACGATATCCGGGGAAAGGTACCGGAAGAATTACATCCGCAACTGGCCTATGATATCGGCCGGGCCTTCGCTGCCGTCTATGGGGTGAAAAAGGTAGTTGTGGGACGAGATATCCGCCTGACCAGTGCTGAGCTTGTCGGAGCCCTTACCTCCGGCCTGCTCGATTCGGGTGTCGATGTCCTTGATCTCGGGCTCTGTGGCACCGAAGAGATGTATCACGCCGCCTTTAGCATGGAAGCGGCAGGGGTGGATGGCGGCATCATCGTCACGGCCAGCCATAATCCGGCCGATTATAATGGCATGAAAATCGTGACCCGGGGCGCACGGCCGGTCACCGGCGAATCCGGGTTGCTGGAGATGGGCAGGCTGATTGTCGGTGGCGAATTGCCGGAGATGTCGTCCCGGCCGGGCAGGTGCGAGATGATAGCCGGTAAGGAAAGTTATATCCGCCACCTGCTTGGATCTATCGATCCCCAGAGATTGCGGCCTCTGAAGTTGGTGGTCAACAGCGGCAACGGCTGTGCCGGAGCCATAATTGATCTCCTGGAAGCCCACCTGGCGGTTGAATTCATCAAGGTCAACCATGAGCCCGATGGCACTTTCCCGCACGGTGTGCCGAACCCCCTTTTGCCTGAACGCCGTGCCGAGACTGCGAAGATGGTGCTGGAGAGCGGTGCGGATATGGGCATTGCCTGGGATGGAGATTTTGACCGTTGTTTCTTCTGGGATGAGTTAGGCAACTTTATCGAGGGCTATTATATCGTTGGCCTGCTGGCCCTGGAGATGCTGGAGAAGGAGCCGGGTGGCAGGATACTCTATGATCCGCGGCTTACCTGGAATACCGAGGAACTTGTGCGGGCAGCCGGTGGTGTGCCCATTATGACGAGGACCGGGCACGCCTTTATCAAGGAACGGATGCGGCAGGAGGATGCGATCTACGGTGGTGAGATGTCTGCCCATCACTATTTCAGGGATTTCGGCTACTGTGACTCCGGGATGATCCCTTGGCTGCTGGTCTGCTCTCTGCTCAGTAGGCGCGGGGTCACACTCTCCGAGCTCGTCTCCGCGCGGATGGCCGCCTTTCCGGTCTCCGGGGAAATCAATAACAGAGTTGGCGATCCCGATGCAGTCATCCGGGCAGTGGAGATGGCCTATAGTGCAGGAGAGAAGGACTTCACCGATGGACTCAGTATTGCATTTCCTGAATTTCGCTTTAATATCCGTAAGTCCAATACCGAACCTCTGTTGCGGTTGAACGTGGAGACGAGAGCTGATGCCCGGCTACTCAAGATAAATACTGATGAACTGCTTGATCTCATTAAATAATTCTACCCCGAAAAGACAAATGGTCTTGGTGGGGTGTATCCAGTAGAGAGGACTGAACGTGCGGAAAATTCAACCGGTAGTACTTGCAGGTGGGACAGGATCCAGATTGTGGCCTTTATCTCGGGAACTCTACCCCAAACAGCTGCTACAACTGACGGATCGGACCTCGCTTCTGCAGACCACCCTGTTGCGGGCCAGTGGTCTGCCTGAAACCCTGACGCCACTTATTGTGGTGGGTGAAGAACATCGGTTTATTACCCGGACTCAGGTCGATGAATTGGCTCTTTTTCAAAACTATACGATTCTGCTGGAACCGGTCGGCCGCAATACGGCCCCCGCTATCTGTGCCGCTGTCGAGTATGCCCTTCAGCATGGCGATCCGGAGGCGATCCTGCTTGTCTTGCCGGCTGATCATATTGTCAGGGATCAGAAGAGATTTATCGAGGCGGTGGCTGAGGCGGTTGAGCTTGCCGAGGGTGGCGCTGTTGTGACCTTTGGCATAACCCCCCAGCACCCTGAAACAGGATACGGCTATATTGAGAGAGGGGAGGGCTCTGCGGTTCTCTCTTTCAAGGAGAAGCCGACGCGGGAGGTGGCGGAACAGTATCTGCACAGCGGGAATTATTTCTGGAACAGCGGCATGTTTGCCTTCTCCGTGCAGGCCTTCCAGGCTGAAATGGCGCTCCATGCTCCGGAAATCGTAGCCTGTATGTCAGAAGCCGTCAGATCCGGCCGGCGCGATGGCTGCTTCTATCGTCTGGATGACGGACAAATGGCCAAATGCCCCAGCGATTCCATCGATTATGCCCTGATGGAGAAGACTTCCAGGGCGGCGGTTGTCGCAGCTGATCTGGGTTGGAGTGATATCGGCTCCTGGCAGGCCCTGTGGCAGGTATTGGAGAAAGATAAAGATGGTAATGTATGTCAGGGTGATGTCCTCCTGGAGGATACCCGGAATTGCCTGATCAGGTCGGAGGATATGCTGGTTGCGGCAGTCGGTTTGGAAGATATCCTGGTGGTGGAGACCGCCGATGCTATACTGGTAGCGCCTCTTTCCCGGTCGCAGGAGGTGAAGAAGGTGGTTGCCCGCCTGAAAAAGGCCAAGCGCAAGGAGTTTATCTGTCACTCGACCGTCTT
>JAUYSF010000192.1 GCA_030696435.1 Desulfoprunum sp.
GCCCGGCCGAGGACAACAACGCCCATTTGATGGCGGAGGCGGGGACAAATCCGGAACTGTTCTATTACGACGCGGTGGTCGGCGATAAAATCGATCTGTATATCGATGGCAAGACCTTGCATATCCCCGATTTTCAGACCCCTGAGGCCGATGACTATATCAAGCTGATCGCCACTACCCTGCACCAGGTCCATAACTGCGGCAAGGAATTCAAAGGGAAATTTGATTTCTTTGAACAGGTCCACAATTATGTGGAGTTGCTGAAAGCGAATACACTCGACATCTATGTCGGCCATGAGCAGGTGATGGCGAAATTGGCCGAGATCGAACAGATCTTGAGCCACAATCCCCGCCGCCAGACCCCGACCCACAACGATCCGTTGCCGGAAAACTGGATCGTCAAGGACAGCCGGATCTATCTGATCGACTGGGAGTACGGTGGTGTTGGTGACCCCTTGATGGACGTCGCGGCCTTTAGCCTCGAGGTTGGCTTGAGCAAGGCCCAGGAGCAATTGCTGATCAGCACCTATTTCGGCCGGCCCGCCACCGACAAGGAATATGCGATGATCCTTATCAACAAATTCGTCAACGACCTGCTCTGGTACATGTGGGCACCGATCCAGATTTTCAACGGCAAGCCAAAGGACTGGTACTGGAATTACGGCCTGGGGCGGTTTGATCGCTGTGTGGCCTTGATGAACAGTGAGCTATTTAATCGCTCTTTGGGCTGTCTCGATTAATTGAGCCTTCACTTGGCTGAGTTGGTTGGATTGATTGGCTATATTATTGAATTAACAAATAAAAATTAATGATTTATAGCAAAGACAATGTTTGAGGCCGGTATTTCTGACAACCAGAAAATATTTTAGGAAAGGAGCAAGAATGGATGCAATTGCAGCGAAACAAAAAATTTCCGCTAGTTTTCTTAGAAAAGGCGTTATTGTCGCGATTTTGTCAGGAATGAGCTATGGCCTCTTCACTGCCTTCATGTTTTATGTTGCCATGGCGAAGGGGGTGTGGCCTGGTTTATATGAAAAAGCTGGTAGTACTGTAATCTTATTGTGTTTATTATCTGCTCTAGCCGCCGCCATAAACGATAGCATAAGTGCTGTATGGTGTATTACTATTGCCGCCATCAAAGGTAAAGCTGGAGACTTTTTCAGGAGTATTCCTACCAAACCGGGCCGAATGATGATCTTGGCGGCTCTGTGTGGAGGTCCTATAGCAAGTACCGCTTACGTCTTGGCGTTAAACTACGCTGGCTCCCTGGCCGCGCCCATTTCCGCGCTTTGTCCGGCAATAGGCGCAATACTTGCCAGATTCATCTTCAAGCAGGCATTAACTCCTCGTATGCTGCTGGGTATCGTCATTTGCTTCATCTCCGCAGTGATGATAGGGGGAATTTCCTTTCAAGCTGACGCCAGTCCAACCATGTTGTTGGGAGTTTTGATTGCACTGATTGCCGCCTTTGGTTGGGGGCTTGAAGGTTGTGTTGCCGGTTACGGAACCTCAATGATCGACTATGAAATCGGCATTACCATTCGACAGTTTACCTCGGGACTCTCAAACTTTATTATTTTGATTCCACTGTTTGGAATGCTTACGGACGGCGGACTTGGTTTGACTTTTGATTATATTGGTAAAGCGATTACAGATACTGAAGCAATGCCCTGGTTCATTGTGAGCGGCTTCTTCGCGGTGTTTGCCTTCAGTCTTTGGTATAAAGGAAACAGCATGTGCGGTGCGGCCCTTGGTATGGCGTGCAACGGCGCGTTTTCGTTCTGGACACCGCTCTTCTGTTGGCTTATTCCGGGAATCTTCCTGGGCAAGTTTGGTGCGCCAATCCCTACCATCGGCTGGTTTGCCGCTGTGTTAATGGCATTCGGCATTTTGGTTATTGCCAGAAATCCTTTGGATCTCTTCAGAAAACAAGCCGTTGTATCACTTCAAAAACAGGGGGCATGACACCATGAAACCATTGAACTTTGCTATACTCAAGCATTTCACTACGGTAAAAGAAGCGTGTGCCGATGATGTTATCAAAGCATTGAAAAGTGAATACGGTTCCTTTAAGGCATTGAGCAAGAATGCTGTGATCGAGGCATTGATGACAGCAGAGCAAAACGGACTTATGCAAGAATCCAAATACGATATGGATAGCAAGGGCGAATTACGGGTTTATTGGCGTGCACATGAAGAAGGCGCTGCGACTATTAACAAATACATTCCAAACTAACATCTGTTTCAGATGTATCGTTTGGAAGTAGGTTGTACTACCTACTGATCAGCCTCCTGGAATTGTATTTCGGGAGGTTTTTTTTGTCGTCGATATTCTGTTGCTATTAATTAAAGACTTTTGGGAGGAATCATGGCTCTGGCCCTTTTTGATCTGGATCATACACTGTTGAACGGATGCAGCACCTATACCTGGAATGTGTTCGTGGGTGAAGAAGTCCTGGCTGGGGATCGCGAGCATCTGGCGATGGCTGATGCCCTGCATAACAATGATAAGGGTGGTAAAAGTGTCTACACCATTGACGACTACTACCAGTTTATCCTGAAGATTTACCCACAGTACAGTGTGCAGGATCTGCACGCACTGACGGCGAGGTTTATTGCCCAGCGGATTGAACCGATCGTCCACCCCCGTGCTCGGGCGATTGTCGCCGAGCATCGTCGCCGTGGCGATGTTGCGGTCATGATCACCGCCACCAATAAGGTGATTGCCGAACCGATCAGCAGGTTGTTTGGCATGGATGCGCTGATCTGCACCCTTCCCGAGCTGGTCGAGGGACGGTATACGGGCAAGGTCAGTGGCGTGCCCTGTTACCGGGAAGAGAAATTGACCCACCTCGATGGATGGCTGGCCACCCAGGGTTTGACTCTCCACGGTGCGCACTTTTACAGCGATTCCCATAACGATCTGCCCTTGCTGCTCAAGGTTGATCATCCGGTGGCGGTGGATCCGGATCCGGTGCTTTTGGAACACGCCCGGCAAAAGGGCTGGCAGGTGCTGCGCTTTAAAGCGGATGAGTTGTGGAGGGAGGAATCGTTGTGACCTGATCCAAAAAAACGGGGCTGGCGCGCGAATGGCTGCACCGGCCCCGTCAGGCTCTCTGTGGCTTGTGGTGACCCGGTTCTTATTGATGCTTTCTTAGCTGCAGACCTCGTCAAGCACTTCGGCCAGATCCTTGACCTTCATGCTGCCGCCACCATCACGGATGCCATCGCTGAACATGGTGACACAGAATGGACAAGCGGCGACAACGGTGTCGGCACCGGTGGCCATGGCCTCCAGGGCCCGCTCGTTGTTAATCCGGGTGCCGACTGTCTCTTCCATGAACATTCTTGCCCCTCCAGCGCCGCAACACATGGCGTTGTCATGATGTTTGCCGATTTCCAGTGGCGCCCCGTTCTGGTTGGCAAGGGCCAATAGCTGGCGAGGACTGTCGTACAAACCGTTCCAGCGGCCAAGATAGCAGGAGTCGTGGAAGGTGAGCTTGCCCAGATCGGCTGGATTCACCCGGAGTTTGCCGGCCTCTACCAATTCTTTCAAAAAATCGGTGTGGTGCACAACAGCGAAGGTGGCGCCGAACTGAGGGTATTCGTTCTTTAGGGTATTGAAGCAATGGGGGCAGCCGGTCAGGATGCGCTTGGGCTGGTACTGATTCAAGGTGGCGACGTTTGCCTGGATCATCATCTGGGCCAGGTATTCGTTGCCGCATCGCCTGGCCAGATCACCATTGCAGCGCTCTTCCTCACCAAGGATTGCAAAGTTCACCCCGGCCTTGGTGAGCAAGCTGGCAATGGCCCGCGAGATCCTGATACCCGAATCCTCGTAAGAACCGGCGCAGCCGACGAACCAGAGAATGTCGGCATTCGGCGTATCCTTCATCAGCGGTACATCCAGATCCTTACACCAATGGGCGCGGTTTTCAACCGGGAACCCCCAGGGATTGGACTGGTTTTCGATACTGGCGAAGGTATCCTGCATTTCCGCCGGAAAGTCGGCCTGCATCAGCACCATATTCTTTCTGGCTTCCATAATGATATCGAGATGCTGAATATCCACCGGACAGATATTCTCGCAGCCACGGCAGGTGGTGCAGGCCCAGAGGGCATCCCTGGTCAACGCGCCACATTCATCATCAACTATGGCCGGCAGTGACGAAAAATCATCACCGTTGATGAGGGTATCGGCATTGGCCAGCAGGTTGACCTTGAGACTATGAATCATCTCTTTGGGCGAAAGCGGTTTGCCGGTGGCCGTGGCCGGGCAGCGTTCCTCGCAGCGGCCGCATTCGGTGCAGGCGTAAAGATCGAGCACCTGTTTCCAATTCAGTTCATGCAGATGGGCAAGACCGAAGGTCTCGGCCTCCTCGTTTTCGATATCGGTGACGATCATCGGCTTTTCGATATCAAGCGGTTTGTAAAAGACGTTCGGAATGCTGGCCAGCAGGTGCAGATGTTTTGATCCCGGGATATAAATCATGAAACCGAGAATAGTAAGGAGATGCAGCCAGTAAAAGACCTCCAGTCCGGTGTATTTACCGGCTTCGGATAAGTTGGCAAGGTTAAGCCCCTGGGAAAAAACGGCCGATACGGTGAAATACTTGTTGTAATCGAAGCCGTGCGTCGGCAGAACCAGATGAAAGGCATTATAGATATGGAAGGTGATGATGATCACCGAGGTGAACATGATGATCATCTTGGCATCCATGCCGTTGGTAAGGTATTGCGGTTTGAGGACGGTTCGCCGATAGAGTCCGTAACCAAGGCCGACCAGGACCAGGAAACCGAGTACATCGGCAATGCTCAGATAGAACCCGTAAAGGCCTGGGAAAAGATGGGCGACGCTGAACGGATGATAGATACCCTGAATCATCATTTCAAAGGAGTGGGGCTGCACCGCCAGAAATCCAAAGAAAATCATGGTGTGGGCAATACCCGGCCAGGGTTTGCGTCGGACATTTTTTTGCCCCAGGATATCGATCCACAGCACTTTCAGACGCTCAGCGATCCGGTCGACGGCGAAGCTGCGTTTGCCCTGGACTGACAGCATCAATTTGATCAGATAGCTGACCCGGTAGAAGAAATAGCTGAAACCGGCGGATAGCAGAACGGCGACCACGATCGCCTTTGTGATGAAAAACTGACTCGAATGGTATTCCATAGGGATATCCTGAAAGACACTGATCCGTTGATGGGTTGAGCCGAGATTGCCGGTCAGGTTCCTTAGCGTTTGGCGAGGGCTTCCGTTAAGGCCGGTACGACTTCAAAGAGATCACCGATGATACCGTAATCGCATTTCTGGAAAATCGGCGCGTCCTTATCGTTATTGATGGCGACGATAACCTTGGCGGTTTTCATGCCGGCAAAATGCTGGACAGAACCGGACAGTCCGCAGGCGACATATAAGCGAGGGCTGACCGTCTTGCCGGTCTGGCCGACCTGCATCGAATGGGATGCATACCCCAGATCGACGGCCACTCGACTGGCACCAACCGCACCGCCCAGGGTATCGGCGCATTTACCGAGGATTTGAAAATTGTCGGCTGAACCCAAGGGGCGGCCACCGGTAATAATGATGTTTGCTTCTGAGATATCTACCCGACCTGATGGGTTTTTCTTGACCTCTTTAATAACCAGGCGACCGTCATTCGACCGTGCTGAAGAAAAGACGGCGGCCCCGGCTGTGACCGGCGCTTCTTTTTCCTCGATAGCGTTGGGGCGGATTGTGCACAGTACGAGGGAACCGTTCAACTGGAGAGTGGCCGTTGTCCTGCCTGAGAAAAAAGGTTTGACCACGGTACGCGCGGCAACGTCGACGGATAAACAGTCCTGGGCGAGGGGTGCGCCTGTTTGGGCTGCAACCCGCGCCATGATGTCCTTGCCCTTGCTGCTGCAAAGGCCAAAGAGAAAGTCAATGTGGTATTCCTTGACCGCGTCGATGATCAGGCCGGCCTGCAGATCCGGACTTTTGGCCAGGTTTTCGCCCTGGGAGCTCAGCTCAATCACCTGGGTTGCCCCGTAACGGCCGAGGATTTCTGTGCAGGCCGTCGCTGCTATCCCCATAACAAAGGCGATAATCTGGTGGCCCTCGCCCTGGGCGGCTGTCATCACTCCGTAATTGGCGATTTTTACGCCTGTGCTGTCTGTTTCAATGAGTACACCTATGTTGGCCATGATAATTCTCCCTTATGGTAGGATGGCAATTGCAATGTAGTTGTGATGAGAGTTGTCGTTAATCGAGGACTTTTTCTTCCTCGCGAAGAATGCGGACCAGCTCGCGGACCGCTTCCCCGGTGCTGCCACCGATGATCTTGGCTTTCGAGCGTTCCGATACCGAATCGAGGTGGATAACCTGGACCGAGTTGTCGAGTTGCAGATTAAGGCTTTTCAGATCGATTAGTTTGACATCCTTTTTCTTGGCCTTCATGACATCGGGAAGCTTCGGAAAGCGCGGTTCATTGAGCCCCTTGGTGGCTCCGATGACACAGGGAAAACTGATCTCGATGACCTCTTTTTCGCCGCCGCCGATCTCCCGCTCAACCATTGCCTTGCCCTCTGCCGGATCAAAACGCACGACGTCGGTGACCACCGGCATATCGAGTGCCGCACCGAGTCGGTAACAGGTCTGCATGCCTTCCGTATCCATGGCCTGCTTGCCGGCAAAGATGATGTCGGCCGGGCCGTCATCGGCGATGACTTTGGCGAGAATCCGGGCGGTATCCTGGCTGTCGAGGAAGGTCTGGTCGATCCTGACCAGAATCGCTCGATGGGGGCCAAGGGCCAGGGCTGTACGAATGGTGGCCATGGCCGCCTCCTTTGCCAGGGTGACCAGCACGACTTCGCCACCTTTCTTTTCAACGAGGCGGACTGCTTCCTCAATCGCGTATTCGTCATGGGGGCTGATGATGTATTTGACCGTTTCATCAATCTGCTTGCCGCCGACTATCTTTATACTCGCTGCCGTATCAGGGACATGTTTCATGCATACATACGCTTTCATGGTTGCTCCTTGTGGATGGGATCTATATAGTGTAGATGTCTATACAGATAATTAGACAAAAACAAACCCTTTGTCAACAGTATTTGTAGATTGTCTGGAAAATGCCCCGCCATCTTCCCAGCTTATGGTTATCTGAGGTAGATTGAAAAATTGTAATTCAGAGGGTGTTGCTTGACTAATTCATCCGTTCATTCCCGCCCGAACCTGGACCAGTTCGGCCATGATGCTGAGGGCTATCTCCTCCGGGGTATCCGCCCCGATGGCAAGGCCGATGGGACAATGCACCCGCGCCAGATCCACCTCGGTGAAGCCTGCACTGCGGAGCGAATCATAGACGGCCTCTCGTTTTTTCCGGCTGCCGATCATGCCGATATATCCGGAGCCGGTGCGCAGGGCCTGGGCCAGCACCTCCCGGTCATGGAGGTGGCCGCGGGTGACGATGATCACATAATCGTCTGGTCCAAGATCGTTCAGGCAAGCGGCGAAGGAGTCAAGAACCCGGACTTCCCGGGCCTCGGGATAGCGATCGGTGTTGGCAAACTCCTGCCGATCATCCATGACTACCACCTCAAACCCGACGAAGGCGGCGATCCTGGCCGTGGCCAGGGCCACGTGTCCGGCACCCGCCAGGTGGACCCGCCCCGGGTATACCAGCGGTTCGACGAACACCTCCCGGCCTTGATGCTCGATTAGAAACGGCGCCCTTCGGCTCTTACGGAGGATCTCCGCCAGCAGCTCTGCGGGTACATCACCGTCTTCCTCGGAATCCAGGAAGAGCAACCGGGGCGGTACGCCATCTTGGGGTAATAGGGTCAGCAGCATTGGTCGTTTGCCCCGGATGAATTCTCTGCGCATCTGTTGAAACAGCTCAAGCATAACGGGTTCCACGCGATGCAGCAGTACCGATACCGAACCGCCGCAGACCATGCCTTGCTCGGCGGCGGAGGTGGCATTCAGGGCAAAATTCAGCACGGCAAAGGAGGGTGGGCCTTGAAAAAGCTCCCTGGCCTTCACCTGGCAGTCCCCTTCCAGAGCGCCGCCGCCGACACTGCCGGCAATAGTACCGTCGGCCAGGACGAGCATCCGCGCGCCCGAGGTCCTGGGTGCCGAGCCGAGGTTGCGGACAATGGCACAGAGCACCACCGCTTGTCCCTGTTCCAGGGTATTGATAAGTTGATCAAGAATATGCTGCATACACTTCTCCTTTATTGCGTTGATCAAGGATGGTTCGTTTGACCGTATGGGTGGCAGCAAAGCTCGCAACCCTACGAATCATCCCGATTAGTATCTTGCCGCCGGCAAAACTCTCTCGAACGGCCGGAAGCTGTAAGAGCATCCGGCGGATTTCCTCTTCGATGGGACTTTTTCCCGGAACAGCCACAAAATCCACCTGCAGCCGGTCCATACCGTCTTGCGCCATGGTCACGCGGTAATCAAGCAGACCGGGGATCCGGAACAGCAGGTCGTCCAGATCCTGGCTGTACAGGAGACCGCCGCCCGGCAGCAGGCAGCCGGCTAGACGGCCACGGATAGTAGTTAGTCGGGCGGTCACCCCGCCGCAAGGGCAGGGAGAGCGGTCGAGAGTGGCCATATCTCCGGTCCGGTAGCGGATGAGCGGCATGGCCTTACGGCCAAGCGTTGTCAGAACCACCTCACCGGCCTCACCCTCAGAAAGGATATTGCCGGTGCATGGATCCACAATCTCCACTAACAGTTCCGATTCGCGGATATGGCAGCCTTTATGGGCCGAGCATTCCACCGCGCCGCCGAGGCCGGATTCCGTCGCCCCGTAATGAAGAAAGGTCTCGCAGCCGCAGGCCGCCTCGATACGGCTACGCAAGGCCGGTGCGGCATAATCGGAACAGAGGAGCATTGATTTCAGCAGACCCGGTCCGATTTCCTCGGCCAGGGCCAGCAGATGCTGGGGCAGGCCGACCACACAGGTCAGCCGCTGCTGGCGAATGATCCCGGCTATATCCGTTGCCGACTCCGGCGGCCACATGCCGCGGGCCTCTATCCCTCCACCCTGCAGAGCCCGGATAAGCAGGTCGCCGACACTGTCCGGCTGGGCAAAAGGGAGCAGCACCAGCAGCCGGTCATCGTTGCCAACGAGGCTGTGCATGCCGTGGAGAAAGAACTCCGAGGTGGCGGCCAGATCGGCTGCCGTGAACGACAAACGTTTGGGAACTCCGGTGCTGCCCGAGGTCTGCAAGGTAATGACCCGGTGCACCAGACTTTGGGAGACCGAGAGCAGACGATGGCCCTGACTGGCAATATCGCTGCCGGTGAGCAGCGGCAGCCGGGCCAGGTCGGCAAGGGTCAGCAGGGAGTTCGGCTCCAGTCCGGCGAGGCGCTCCCGGTACAACGGACTGTTTGCTCTGGCATGACGGATTGTCCGTCGCAGCGCCTCCAGCTGAGAGCGTTCCAGCTCATCCCGGCAGAGCGGCGTACCGATGCCGAGCCGTGCTGCCACCAGGCCATCGACCGGGGTTCGCTTTATTGCCGTTGCTTGCGGGCGACGGGAACGGTTCAGGCTCCGGCCGTCTCGGGCGGTCAGGTTGAAGCTGCAGAAGGGGATGAGGCGGCCATCGGGTTGGGCGACATGGATGCAGCAGCCCTTAAGCCGCTCAAGATTCAGACTCCAAGCGTCCTGAAAGGCCATGGCCGAGATGGAAAAGGTATGGCTGCGGGCCCGGCGCAGGAAATGGTCGAGATCATTGTCCGGTTCGGAACCGGCTGTATCGCTGCTCTCCTGTGCCCTCCCCCATTGCCGGGCGGTGATGGCGATGGAAGTCAGCGCCCCTTCCTCGGCAGGCTTTGGCGTGCAGTCACAGCTGGTGCTGCCGAGCCGCTGCAGCCGACCGTCCTCTTGCACCAGGTATTTGGCCGAAAACGAACAGAGGGCATGCTCGCAGCCCGGCGGCCGAAAATCGTCCAGGTTGAGGAGCCCCTGGCTCTGGTTGCAAAGGCCGCTCATAATTTCGGGAAGGGTCACATGGTCGGGGCGAAAAGTTGCCGGAAATCGACCCAAATAGCTCATCGGCTGAAAATGGACACCGCGCACATGGGGTTGTCGGTCGAGGCCGAAGCGCACCACCTCCCAGAGCTGATCGGTATTGACGCCACGCGCCACCGTCGGTACCAGGACAATGCCCAGTCCGGCCGCAGCCAGATTGTCGATGGCCCGCCGTTTTTCGGCAAGCAACTTGCGACCGCGCAGGGTGGCAAAGACCTCGTCGCGCACCCCGTCAAACTGGAGAAAGACCGAGGAGAGCCCCTCGTCGCGCAGTCTTACGGCAAGTTCCGGGTCGCTCGCAAAGGCGAGCCCGTTACTGTTCAGTTGAATGAAGGTGAAACCGGCCTTTCTGGCCGATCCGACGATTTGGGGGAGATCGGGACGAATGGTCGGCTCGCCGCCGGAGAGCTGCAGGTTGCAGCCGCCGGTCTGGGTTATGATGCGGGCAAACATCAGGTCCAATGTTGCCGGATCGGGATCTGCCATGGAGCCGCCGCTGTCGGCAAAACAGACGGGGCAGCCCAGATTGCACCGGGAAGTGATCTCAACAAGGGCGGTGCAGGTCCGCTGGCCATGGTCCTCGCACAGGCCGCAGTCGAGCGGACAGCCCCGGCCTGTCGGCCTGCGGCTGCCGCCGGAGAAGGGCAGTTTGGGACGGAACCAGGAAAGAAAGGGCGGTTCACCCCGCCACACCGTGGCCGAAAACGAGCCGTGTTCCGGACACGTCTTCTCCAGCCGGACGACGTCCCCATCGCCGACCAGTCGTCCGGTCAGGCGCTTAAGACATTCCGGACAGACGCTTTCTACCTGACCAAGGAATTTAATCATTGCAGGCACTCGCAGGATCGAAGCCATTTTCCATGAGGATGGCCATGGCCCGGCCAAAGCACTCGGAGACCAGACCGCCGCAGATGGCGGTGTCCGGTTGGTTGTCCTTGACGATATCGGCGCAGTTGATGCCGCCAAACCGGGACGTGCCGTATTCTTCGAACCAGACTGCCAGTTCGGAGAGCATCAGCGGCAAGTGGTTATCGGCCTCATCATCCGCTTTTCCCTTGCCCGCATAGTAGGCGATAAGACAGGCCGCCCCGGTCAGGGCGCCGCAGGTCCCGCGGGTATCGTAAATGCCATGGCACAGCCCCGACATGGCCCGAATCAGGCCGGGGTTGCTTTGCCCCTGCAGGTCGAGAGCCAGCTGCATGACGATCTGGCTGCAGCAGAAGCCATGGTGCGCCAGTTTCAAGATATCCAGAGCAAAATCGTTCGTGTTCATACGTGGATTTCCTCGCAATAAGCAAAAAAAGACCGGGCCGGATGGCGGCAGTGGCGGTACAGGCGGCGGTCGCCTGGTTCGGATCTCCGGTTACGGCCTGCCAGAATGCCTGCAGGGAGCCATGGGCAAAGACAAACTCGGCGGCGGTCTGGTTGAGCAGCCGGGTATGATCTTCCAGCACTTCGATACTAAATCCCGCCTCAAGGAAGAGCTCCTGCACCTCGTCCAGATCCGTAGCCTGGGAAAAACAGCACTGCACCGGCCATTTTCCGGTCCAGTCCGCTGCGTTGCCGGTTCGGGCATAGATGTCGGTCAGTGAGACGTGGGAACCGGGTCTCAGCACCCGGGCAAACTCGGCAAGTACCCCCTTCCGGTCGGTTAGATTCCAGACACATTCGCAGAGCACCATATCAAGACATGCATCCGGCAAAGGCAAATGGGCCAGATCGGCTTGGGCCACGGTCCGACTTCCCTGCCCGGCTTCCTGCAAGAGTCCCGGGTCCAGATCAAGCCCCAGTACGGTTTTAACGCCATATTCCCGCAGAATGGTCATGCTCGCGCCGGTTCCACAGCCCGCATCGAGAATGAGAGCATCCGGGGTGGGCTCAAGCAGATCGAGAATGCGTC